>CAYSUZ010000398.1:0-2134 GCA_964434335.1 uncultured Planctomycetota bacterium
TTGTCTCGGATTGTTTTCGCGAAAAAATCTGTCCCGCGGTACTGCGGAAATCGCTCGAAAAATTGCTGGCGCTGGTCGGCAATGAACATGTTGGCTATTTTTTCGGACATTTTTTTGATTTCTGCAGGGGTGTTTTTTACGCCGATTTCCTTGACCTTTGCTTTAATCAGTTCAAGCACCACAAGTTCTATAGCGACCTGCATGCCAGAATGGTTGGTGAGGAATTCGCGTAACTCGGCACGTGTGATCTTCTGACCGTTCACCGTCGCCACAACACATGCTTTGGGATCCTCGGCTTTTTCCACCGTCGAGCGGTTCCGTGTGCGATCGGGCCAGAGCATATAATCCTCACGCGTCAGTCCGGTGTCGAGCAGTGTTTCCACTTCTGCGGAGATTTTGCCGTATGCAACAGACCGTTCGGCCTGTGTTTCAAGCACCTCGACAACATGCCAGCCCACCGCACTCTTGATGGGTTTTTCAACAAGGCCCTTGGGCGTATCCATGATGCGAGCGAAGAAATCGGCGCCGAATGATTTGATATCTGCGCGAAATTCCCAGTCCTTTTTCTCGATTGGCAGCAACTCGCCGCCATTTTGCCGGGTAATGGAATCGCCAGATTCGCTGCGGGCGATGGCGGAAAAAGTTTCGCGGCCTTTTTTTATTTTGTCGATCGCGGCGATTGCGTCTTTTTCCGTGGAATATTGGATATGGCGTATTCTTATGCGCTGGGCCGCGAGCTTGTCGAACGCCACAAGATGCGAGACCAAGAAAAGTCTGCGAGCCATGCCGGATTTCATGCTCTTTTCAATAGCCTGTTTTTTGAATTCTTCAACCGTCTGGCCGGTTTCATTTTTTATGTATTCGTCAAACGAAACGCCCTGCTCCGTCATGCGTTTGCGCTGCATTTTGATGCGCTCTGCAACCATTTCTTGCGCGTACTTTTCTATATCTTCATCTTTGAATGTCAGACCAATTTTGTCGGCAATCTGCTCGTTGATGATTTTGTTTATCAGGCTATCAAGTTTATCGGCATGGTTTTTTTCGAGTTTTTCGAAAAAGGCCTCTCGGCTAATTTTCGTCGCCCCAACTACCGCAACAGCATTGCTGTCCTTGACCATCTCTGGATGTGCATCCCACTCCCACTTCTCGGGCATTCCGGCAGCATTCAGGGTCGATGCGGCCTGACGCCATTTTTCATCGCCAACGACGGGGGCAGGATCATCAGGAATCACAACAGGCTCATCGGTCATGACAGGCACTGTGGCAGGAGTATCGGCATCGGGGTCAGTGCCACACGACGCAACCACTAGCGCGATTGCCAACATGGAAATAAAGACGATTGCTGTTTTCATTGTTTACCTCGCATACCCATCTATTAAGGTTTTTCTGCCAATTTATCGAATTTGGGCAGGTTGAGTTTGATCATACTTTTGTTTTCGATTTTGGATTTGGAAATAAGCCTCATAAGATAAACGTTGCTTTCTTCATAAGTTATGGGCCTATTGGGGATGCTATCCATTATCTTCTGCTCTAGTTCAGTGAAGGTCTTGTCTTCACCTTTAGTATTGTCGAGCAGCTTGATAACGTGCCAGCCGCGATCGGATTTGACCGGCTGCTCGCAAACTTCGCCGGGCCTGACGAGCGCAAAGGCTGCGTTTTCGAATTCCGGTCCGGGCACATCGACTCGGAAACGCCAGTCACCCTTGAAGATCGGCAGCGCAAGAATGCCCTCAGCTTTGTTGGAATATTTGTCTTCGGAGAGTTTGGAAGCGAGTTTGAAAAAGTTCTCCCCGTTTTTGATCTTGGCGATAATTTCCAACGCCGCAGTCTTTTCCTTTACTTGAATATGCGCCAGCTTCACACTGTCGTGGGTAAACATGTAGTAGCGAGCAAGTTTTTCCATTTTGACATCAGTATCAAGCAATGGCTCAATATTGCCTTCGCCTTCGAGCATTTGCTTGCGGATAGTGGCTTTGTAGGTTTTGAGATCCATGCGCTTCTCTTTTAGCCATTCTTCAAGTTTTAACTGCCCGCGGGATTGCTTATAAATCTCCTGACGAGCGCCATTTACTTTGCGTTCGACGCGGAGGGCAATGATGCGGTCTATGTTGGCCGTATCCGCCCTGATCACTCA
>CAYSUZ010000399.1:0-2129 GCA_964434335.1 uncultured Planctomycetota bacterium
GTCGCCGCTAAGGGTTTTGCCGCTGCCGGTTTTTGCAATGCCCAAAGCTGCGGCTGCGCCACTGCTATTGAGCGCCGCTATGGTAAGGTTGCCAGAGCCACCCTGTATATCGCTTATCAGCAGGCCGTTGCCCGCCGCATTGACTCCCAGCGAAAGATTCGAGACGCCAGCCGCGGTTGCTGCGGCTTCGATTTTTGTATAAACATCTTGAAGAGTCTCGGCACCGTCGAGGTTGACATCAAAGGCTGTCGCGTCGCTTAGCGTGATGCGCAGATCGTCAAGGCCCGCAGCCATGCTCACGCCGCTGCCGCCATTGAACGAATCCAGAAGAACGGTGTTCATGCCGCTGAGAATCTGGTCGCCGGAGAGCGTTATTGATGCCCCGCCGCCGCTGGTAGAGCCGAGTATTCCCAAATCCGCCGCCGCACTGCTTGATGAGATTGCGGCTACTGTAAGATTGGCCCCGGCGTCGGTGCTGGTGTCGGTCAGCTGGATTGTTCCACCGTTAATCGCGGCGGTAAGCGTGCCGGGATTGCTGGTGGCATCGTTGATCGCATCGACTACATCGCCGACCGTTAGTGCGTCTGAAATATCCACGTTGAACGATGTGGAGCCATCGCGCAGGCTAATGCTAAAGTCGTTGCCGGACTTGCAACGTACGCCGTTACCATCGTTAAGCATGGTCAGCGACATGTTGTCGGCGAGGTAGAGGACCTCGTCGCCGGTTGAGGTCGCGGAGGCAACGCTGCAAAGCAGGCCGAGGTCTTCGGCGACGCTGGTGGTGCCGGTCTCGGCGATTATTAGATTGCTGGTAGTAACGCCGGTGTTGTCGGTAATATCAAAACCGAAGCCCGAAGAAGAAATGCTGGCGGTTACGTCGATGTCCTCGTCGTCGTTGATCGCATCAAGAACGTCCTGTACAGTTACGGCGTGGCTGATGTCGATAGTAGCGGTTTCGCCGCTGCGATCGGTGATCGAAAAGGTTCCGCGGTTGATACCCTGACCGCCGTTAAGTATGCCAAGCGAGGTCTCGCGGTCGAGGCGGTTGTCGCCGAGTTCTATCGTAAAGGAACCCGCCCCTACGGGTGTGGTGTCGGAGTCAGCGAAGCCGCGACTGGAAAGCTGGCTGGCCTGGGCCATTTGCTGAACGTAGAAGGAAAAGGAACCTTCGACGCTGACATCGCCCGATGCAGCTATTACAGATGAATTCGACGAAGTAAGCGTGGCGGTACTAAATGTCGAAGATTTGGAGAGCGCGGAAAGCTTGGTAGTCAACGCAAGCAAAGAAGCAGAGACTTCGAGATACGCAGTCTGCTTGGCCTGCGCCCCTTCGATGCGAGATTCGTATATCGCCACCGGTTTCTGCTGAATTTCCAGCAGCTGGCTAATAATTTCTGTCGTGTCGATCCCGGAGATCAACCCATCAATAGATATCATGCGATACCCCGTTTATACATTTCAGCAAAATACTTCTTAACGTTCTTCGTCGAAAATTATGCCGAGCGCTTCGCTAAATTTTTCGCGCACGTTGAAAAGATCTTCGGATGGCATCTGCCGTATGACCTCGTTGGTTTCGCAGTTAATTATCTGCGCGACCAGTTCGCCGCTGTCGTCATGCACCCTGAAACGTATACCATTGTGCATGCCGCTCATGATGTCGTTGATTTCCTCTGTCATCGCCTTTGCTTCTTCGTATGCGATGTCATGCGAAACCTCGGCCTGCTCGGGTATAGCGCTTTCGGGCTGAGCGACCTCGGGCTTGGCGGTTTTTCTGGCTCGCCCGCCAGAGGCAGTGTTGAGCGCCTCGGCCTGCGCTGCGGAAATCTTGAATGGCGCCTGTGATAATGCGCTAATGTTTGTTTCTGACATGATTCTGTCCTCAGCAAATATGTTTAGCATTGCCAAACACGTCGGCAATTTAACATCGTCGATCCGGTCCCACGATTTCAATTAACGGGAGCGAATTTTGTCGTCTCGGCTGGCATTTCGGCTCGTTCCAATGCATAACGAACCACCCGATACCCGGCCGGATTTTCGATTTAGCGCCGGGAACCCACTAAAACAAAGGCCCTCCGGCTAAACTTGGACTGGCATAGTCCTTCAATATTATATCGGCATTCCGCAAACGT
>CAYSUZ010000400.1:0-2126 GCA_964434335.1 uncultured Planctomycetota bacterium
CGATGAATCTCCAGCGCCCCATAGCCGAACGAAATGATGCGCATATATTGCGTCAAAACGTCGGCCACGGCCTTGTCGTCGCTGAAAACACCGGCCAGCGGACGAGCGAATACTATAAAGACCACCGCCGCGATCAGCCCATACAAACCCGCGAACCAAGAAGCAAAACGCCAGCCCTCGCGTACGCGATCGATACGGCCCGCGCCGGAATTCTGCCCGATAAAGGGCACCAGCGACATGCCAACCGTCATGGGGATCATAAATGCGAACATCTCCAGCCGCCCCGCTGCTCCGGCGGCAGCCACGACTGTCTTGCCAAATCCGGCGTAAAGGCGTGTCAAGACTCCGGCAGAAAGCGGCATCAGGACAATGCTCATTATGCTCGGCAAGCCGACTGCGAGTTCTTTTTTGCAGGAGTGGACAAATTCGCCCAACCGAGGAATCTCAAATTTTAGCAGACTGTGTTTTCTCGCCAGCAAAAGCACCACCATACCAAACCAGATGAACTGCGCTATGACAGTCGCCAGAGCCGCACCTGCAATGCCCATAGCGGGAAAGCCAAAATAGCCGAATATCATAATCGGATCGAGAATCAGATTGATGCCCGTTCCCATCATCATCAAAAGCCCGGCCTTTTTGGAGTCTCCGGCGGCAATCAACAAGTCGCAGCCAATCATCGGTAATGCCATAAATATCGCGCCAAAATACCAGATGTTCATATACTCGGCGATCAGGGGCAAGGTAGTGGCGTCGGCGTTGAGACGCAGGAACAGTGGTTCGACAGTCACCAGCCCGACAACCGAAATTAACGCGATTATCAGCAGCGTCATGATAAAGCCATGCGTTGTGTATCGCGTAGCAGCCGGAGTGTCTTTGCCGCCCATGGCATGCGAAACGACGACCATAATGCCGGTGCCCAGGCCGCGTGCTACACAGGATATGAGCATGACAACCGGAAAAGTGAACGCCATCGCCGCGAGCGCCTCTGTGCCCAGTCGCGACACGAAATATGTATCGGCCAAGTTGTAGGCGTTCATAGCGAAAGTGCCCGCTAGCATCGGGAGGGCCATTTTGAAGAGTGTGCGTCTGACGCTGTGTTTTTCTACGAGAACTGCCACTAAATTATCCGCAAATTCGTTCTATAAGCATGTAAGCATTCCTGAAGCGAAATTTCTAACAAAAGACCGGGCAATCCAAAAGAATTGAGGTGCATTCTTGATAATCAGCTTAGTATACAAGCTAGTGGCGCGAAATGCGAAGGGAAAAGCTCTTGTCGCGCAAAGGGCCGCAGCCGTTTGCACACTGCCGGGCTTTCGTAAATTTCGGCAATACGGTATAATACCATTTTCACGTATTCCTCCTCTGGGTACTGCAATGTCAAAGACAGGTTTGCTTCCAACAACAATGGCCGAAATGCGCGAGCGTGGCTGGGCCGAGGTCGATATCGTCGTCATCACCGGCGACGCATACGTGGATCATCCGTCTTTTGGCGCGGCCCTTATCGGACGCCTGCTGGAAAGCGAAGGATACCGCGTAGGTATTCTGGCGCAACCCGACTGGCACAGTGCCGAGCCATTCCGCACACTAGGGCAACCGCGGCTTTTCTTCGGGATCACCTCCGGTGCGGTTGATTCGCGGCTCAACAAATACAATCCCCTCGGCGGACTGCGAGGCCGGGATGTTTATTCCCCTGGTGGCAGGAACGATCTCCGACCAGACAAACCACTGCTGGTCTATGCCGCGCGCGCCAGAGAAGCATACCGCGATGTGCCTATCGTACTGGGCGGCCTCGAAGCAAGCCTGCGGCGAATGGCGCATTACGACTACGTCGAGGACAGGCTAAAACGCTCTGTACTCATTGATGCCAAAGCCAACATACTGGTGCACGGCATGGGTGAGAGTCAGATACTCGAAATCGCACGCAGACTCGGCACTGGTGAAAATGTGCGCGCCCTTACCGACATCCCCGGCACAGCTTACCGGCTGTTTAAGGGCATGGACGCGCCCACAAACGCAGTGCAGCTGCCCGGACTCAATGAGCAACAAGCCGATAGTGCCCTCGTAATGAAGACCCACACGACCTACGCCCGCGAGGCGCGCCCCGGCAGGCAACCTGTAATCCAGGA
>CAYSUZ010000401.1:0-2123 GCA_964434335.1 uncultured Planctomycetota bacterium
GCACCCATTAAGACAGAACTCCCTCTTCGCGCCTGACCCTCTCGGCCTCGCGCTTGACCGCTGCGCTCGACCCCGCCGCCACGCCGGAAATCAGATCAACCCATCGTTCCGCAAGATTCTCCCACAAGAAATGCCGCCGCACTCGCTGCGCACCTCTGCGGCCCATTTTCAAGCGCAACCGCCTGTCAACCAGCATCAGGTAAAGCGCCTGCTCGAAATCACTCGTCGCATCCGGCCTGACGGTTATGCCGCCCTCGCCCAGCAGCCAGGCGATATCCGAACCACCCGCCGCCAGCACCGGCCTGCCGAAAAACATCCCCGGCAAAACCCGCCCCGCCGCGTCGCCGGTCGGATCGACCACGACATCGGCCAGCGAAATATAGCGCCCGAAGTTTGCTGCCGAAATCGGCCTCGCAAACCGCACATTATCTGCCACGCCAATCCTGCGCGCATATTCGGCGCGAAGGCCAGACTCGCCACCGTCAGCCAGCAACAAAATCGCCGCCGGTATTCGCCGGACTACCGCCGCAAAAATATCCATCAGCGCGCGCGCCTCCGGTTCGCCCGTCTCGCCCACACAGGCCGCAACCGGTCGATCCTCTATCTCCAACAACTCACGTAGCGCCTCTGCGCCCAGCCCGCCCGTGCGGTAAAGCGAAGGCTCAATCGCCGGCGGCACAAAAACCGCTCGGTTGCGCCCGCGCGACATCTCCGAGAGCCTATCTGCCAGCTGCCGGCTGTTTGCCGCTATTGCTGCGCTCAAACGCGCGCCAACCCGCTCGAAAAAACCGCAGGTCTTCTTCGCGCGACAATTCGCCGACTCACTCAGAAGTTGTTCCGCCGCGAGAACCATCGGTGTGCCGCGCAAAAACCGCGCTATCCGTGCCGCCGCAACCACCGTCGGGTGCATCTCGCAGATCACGTTGACGTCCGTCTCATATTCGAGAATCGCCCGCAACATCGCGCGCGTTACCGTCACCCCGCGCCGCAATAAACTGCGCCCACTCAATCGCTCAAAGGCCTGCTGCACGTAAACTATCGTAACACCCGGCTCGGCTTCGAATCGCTTCGCCTCGGTCTCGTCCCAGCGCCGGTGCAGCAATATCAGCCGCACTTCGCAGCCGCGTCGTGCCAGATGATGCGCCAGCGGCGCACCGTAGAGCCGCGCCGCACGACCCGTCAGGCCGTCGGCTATAACGATATTTATTTTCATGAGCCTTGCAGGTGGTACGGGAACGAAGTCATGCCGTCGTCATCATCATTTTTCTTAACCTGGCCGCGCATCAGCGCCGGAAACGCCTTCGCAGTCGAAAGTCCTATCTCCCCGGTCTCGCTAATCTCCAGCCATTCATCAAGCGGCACGTAAATTTCGTCGAGATAACGCGCGAAGAAGCCGCTGCGATAGTTGGCCAGATTCGGCCCGTTCTGTCCCAGTATCTGCTCGCAGATAACCGCCTCGACCGCGTTGAAGCCGTAGTGCGCACGCTGGCCCTCGGTACTGGAAAAACGCGGGTTAATCTCGAAGCACACCGGCCCGCGCTCAGTCAGCCGCAGCTGCACGTTGCACACACCGCTGGGCCGCAGCCGCTGCGCAATATCCTCGGCGTAGTCCTGCACCAACGCAAATCGGTCGACCAACGCCGCCACGGTTACACCGTGTTCCAAAACGCGCTTCATCCCAATTGAACCCGTTATTTTGCCTTCGCTGTCCAGCACTACGCCAACGGTATACTCGCCGTCGGTGTTTGCGAGAAATTCCTGAACGATCAGCCCGGCGGGATCGCGCAGGGCTTTGTCGAGTTCGCCCTGATTGCGTACCAGTCGCAACCCGCCGCCAGACGCGGGTATGCGAGGTCGCACCACCAGCGGCCAGCCCAGGTCCGCCGCCATATCGGCCACAGCCTTGGTGTCTTCGGCTGGCAATGTTATCGGAAACCCCACTCCCGCCTCGCGCAGAAATTCGGCCGTACGCCAGCGATCATAACCGATGGCAGTCGTTTCGGGATCGCTTACGAGCACGCGTGCGCCGCTGTTGCGCTGGATGGCTCCGGCCTCACGAGCAAAAGCGGGGACTTCGCGCGGATCGCCGGGTAGTATCACGTTGATATCGCTTTTTTTGGCGG
>CAYSUZ010000402.1:0-2114 GCA_964434335.1 uncultured Planctomycetota bacterium
CAGTGTCAAGAAGTGGGGGTTGGTAGACGTGTTTCGCAAGCACCGGCCCGAAGAGGGGCTGTTTTCGTTCTGGGATTATCGCAGCGGAACCGCGCTGGAAAATAATTCGGGATGGCGACTGGATCACATTCTGGCAACAAAGCCTCTGGTGGCAAAATCAACCGATGCATTCATCGATATAGAACCACGCAGAGCCGAGCGGCCTTCGGATCACACCTTCGTCGTAGCAGTTTTCAAACTCTAAGCAAATGGCTCAGGCAAGAATCTGGTAAAGTTTGATCGCGCCGCTCTCGCCGACAAAGCGCGAGTTGAAACCCTGAGGCAATCCGGCATTTATCACGGCTTCGCTGGCCAGCGGCCCGCAGCCTTCGGTTTTTTCGGGACGCTGCAAATCGCTGATATCATCTACGGGGCCGCCGACTGCGCGGTATTCGCCACGGTCGCTCGTCCCGACTATCCCCACTACTGCTTCGCCGGTATGCACCCACACCGTCACGCTGAATCCCGGCAAGCCCTCGCGCTTGCGGCGCGAAACTACTGCGGCAAGGTCTTTGCGTATTTCTGCAGCGGCCTTGATCGCAGCGCCGACATGATCCGTCATCGCTAGTGGCGAACCAAAGACACCTATTACCTTGCGGCTGTCAACATCTTCAACCGAACCGTTGTTGTCGAATATCGCGCCAATCGCAAGTTGCGCTGCGGCATTGATTACCTCGAAGTACGCCTCGGGATCTTTTGCGAGATTCAGGCTTTGGTCAGTTTCGATGTTTACGCGCATAAGCGACACTGCGCGTTTTTCGATCTTGGTCAATTTTTCTTCGCCGGCAATCACAACCGATTCCATCAGCTCGGGCGCAAGCGTCCTGCCGTAATAATTGCGCACCCTTTCGCGCTTGCCGAGGCTGGAACCAAGGTCCATCACGCTACGCCGCAAAACGCGCGTAACCTGCTGGTCATGCGGCGAGATGTGGGCATCCATATCACCCTCGCTCATTCGCTGAATTACTTCGGCGGTCTTTTTCAGCGGCTCCATAACCTTGCCCGCCATCCTCAACGCCATAAGGAACGAAAGCCCCAAGCCAACACCCAGCGGCAGCAACCATAACCAGCCCAAAGCAACTATAAGGTCGCATATGTTTCGTTTCTCTTTCGTTATGGCGATTAAATCCTCTTTCCCATGAACCGGCGCGTATCCCGTCATGCCCAGTTTGTCTTCCGAGTCAATCGGAGGCGTATCGCCACTGCTAAGCGCAGAAAAACCCTCTTTCATGCCATCCTTACCAGGATAATGAATTGTGCTGGCGATATCGTTTTGATCCAAACTGGCAACAACAAGGGCTTGTTGTTTTGTTTTGCGAACCAGAATAATTTTCTTGATGATGTGATTTGCATGCTGCGCTTCGGTGAATTTTTTGATTACGTTTTTATAGGCGTCACTTGCAACCAGATCGTTAATTGCTTGCTGTTTTTCAGTGCCGGTAAAACCTTTGGTGTGGATTTCCTCGACTTTCCCTACCAATTCGGCGTAGTCCGCTTTTGGAATATTATTCCCCACCAGCTCGGCCATAGCGCGAACTCGATCAGATTCATTGCGTTGGGTCTCTAGTGAAAGCTGGATGCCTAATCCCACCAATGTCAGCACAACCGCCGCTAAATAGGTGAAAATATGGCCCAGCATCAGGCTTTTGCGAAGACGCCCTTTTGACCATGAACCCAGTATCGGGGCCTTGGGTGCTTGTCCGGTCGCTTTGTTATTCATGAGATCTCCCGCTTCATATATATGCTCTACGATGACAACATATTATTGCATGAGCGTCATTATTCGTCAACCAACTAGGGCTTTTCTTGCGGCGATGCAGGCTCGTGCGAAATATCATCAGCTTCTTTTTTGGCTTTCTCTTCCGCTTCTTTTGCTTTCCGTGCGGCTTCTGCTTTGGCTTCCTCTGCGGCTAGCCTTGCTTGCCTGGCCGCTTCCTTTTTGGCTACTTCGAGTATTTTTCGCTTTTTTTCAGCTTCTTTAGCGGCAGCGATTTTGCGTTGGTCTTCGACAATAGCAGCAACTACATTCGTCAGCGCCTTCTGCGACGCAGCGGATACCGCCTTACTCATTGCAC
>CAYSUZ010000403.1:0-2101 GCA_964434335.1 uncultured Planctomycetota bacterium
TCTTGAATTATCAAATTCACGGGTTCCAGACTTGGATAAGTTCCAGTCGATGAAAGCCTTGTATTGATATTTGCTCCATTTAGCCACAATCAACTTGTTAAGCTCAGATGCTACTAAATCAGCGTCTCCGATTTCGTCAATCGCTATTACCTGTCCTGATATTCTTCCGAGCAATACCGCCGCATATGTTATGAGGTCGACGCCAACAATGTATTCATCACAATCAGGAGCTTTATCGATAACCATTGCCTCATTGAATCGGTGGTATATAGCACCTTGCGGATCTAAATATTCACCATATAGAAACCGCTGTTTGTCACGCTGGATGTTTATCCCGACTTTCGGCCTTCGCATCCTTCCCGATATTATGGCACGTGGCAGTTTCCTATTGACGTTGCAGCCGATTCGCTGGACTTGTCAATCGAGCGCATTGACGAGGAGTGGAAGCTCAAAATCGCTGGCGAATCCATCACGCCTTCGAGTGTGTTGCCGGGCAAATTGCGCGAGAACGGCCTGTGCCGTATTTACGTAGTTGTCGCCGAGCGCGATTCCTTCCGCGAACTAGCCCGAACGGAGTTCTACGAAACGGTCTCTTTCGATGGAGAGGCAGTAGATACCCTAATACACTGGCCGGGACGAAGACAGCGCACGCCAATCATCTCGGATTCCGCATATCTCTCGCTGAAGGCGATATCGCAGATGCTGCGCGATTTTGCCGCCGATGTCAACCTGTCCAATAAATCCCGCATGCTTGACGTGGGCTGTGCACACAAGCCATATTATCCGTTTTTCGCTGAATCGGGCTGCGAATACGTTGGAGTCGATATTTACGACGGTCCGTTTGTTGATAAGGTCTGGCCGCCTAGAGAGCGTATGCCGTTTGATGACGCAAGCTTTGATATTGCGATCAGCACGCAGGTTTTGGAGCATACATCCGACCCCGCAACGATTATCGCCGAGACGTATCGTGTCCTCAAGCCCGGCGGCAAGGTGTTTTTCTCGATGCCGTTTGCGTGGGAGGAACACGACTATCCCTCAGACTTCTGGCGGTTTGCCGAACAGGGGCTGCGTAAAATATTTGGCGATTTTACCGAAGTTGATGTCCGGCCCGTTGGCAATTCGCGGCAATGTTTGGTCGAACTGCGCAACCTGCTGGAACATCGCTGCCACAAGCCGAGCTGGTGCCTTGATTGCAAGACCTCGCTGAGAAACTGGCTGGCCGAGCACTTTCGCAAAAATTCAAAAACCGCACAAGATTTTGCGTTGCCGTCAAATTACGCCGTAATCGCGAAAAAATAACGAGGCACGGTGTTGAAAATACTCTATGTTACACATCAGTTCTTCCCAAGGCACGTCACGGGAACCGAGACGTATACCTACGAGCTTGCGCACGAGATGCGCAGTCGCGGGCATGATGTCGAAGTGCTCTGTTATGAACACAGCACTTTTGACGACGTGCCAAAACGTGGAGTCCTTACCGACGAATACAAGGGCATTTGTGTAACTCGATTTTGTTACGATTCCGAAAGTTGGCCCGAGCCAGCGCTCTACGAGTATTTCAATCCTGAATTCGGCGCGATGGCATTGGATTTTTTTAGTCAGTGCAAACCCGACCTGATTCACTTTACGCACAACGCCTTCCTCTCAACCGCGCTTATTGATTCTGCCCGGACGCTCAATATTCCGACAACGCTGACATTGACAGATTTCTGGTACCTTTGCCCGCGAATGCAGCTGGTTCGCAGCGATGGCAGCCAATGCGAAGGGCCAGCCGATGATTTGCGATGCCTTGATTGTCATTATCTGTCCAGCGGCTGCGATTTGACAAAGCCGCTCAGAGATATTTTGCCTCGACCGTTGAAAAATCTTGCCGAAAAAGCACGCAACGCATTGCGAAAAACAATCATACTTGCACTGAAAGGGAAAAATCGTTTCATAAAAGCCGTTGCCCAACGCCCGGCTTTTCTGAAGGAGAAGATGCAACTAGTCGATATTGTTATTGTGGCGACACAGTACCTGCGCGAGATTTTTATCAAAGCCGGTTGCCGGGCCGACCATCTGCGCCTGATCAATTTCGGCATTAACACAGGTCTGTACGAGG
>CAYSUZ010000404.1:0-2099 GCA_964434335.1 uncultured Planctomycetota bacterium
TTTGTCGGCTCAGGCGATGGCCCCTTAGTGGCGCTGCATTGTGGCGCGACTTACGGCACCGCCAAGCAATGGCCGCGCGAACGCTTCGCGGCTCTTGCGAAGGGACTCCACGAGAAACATAACGCCCGCATTATTTTGATTGGCGGCCCGAGCGAGCGCGAGACTGCGGAATTTATTTCGACCCAGGCAGATTGCGGTTGCAAAATATCTGCTGGCGAAACCAGTATTTTGCAGCTTGCCGCGTTGCTCCAGGCCTGCGACCTTCTTGTTACCAATGATACAGGGCCGATGCACGTAGCCGATGCCGCGGGCACAAACATTGTTGCGATCTTCGGACCGACCGATCCGGTAACCACTGCGCCCTATGGCCCAAACGGACGCGTGGTCGGCGTCGGTGCGCCGTGTGCGCCGTGTCTGTTGCGGACGTGTCCCAAAGACCACAGCTGCATGCTTGGCGTCAGCGTCGAAAGCGTACTCGGTGAGGCCGGACAGATTATTGAGGAGGCCCGGCGATGAAGGTTGCGTTAGTGATATTCAGATTCATAGATGGCGCGGGCGGCGTCGAGCGATACTGTGCGCGTTTTGGGCGGATGCTTTTGGCCCAGGGCCACGAGGTTCACATTTTCAGTGCGCGTCGAGAGGGCTTCGATGGCGAGGATTTTGTTTTTCACGACGTGCCCGTCAACGGTCTCTGGTCGCCATTAACCGTCCGCTCTTTTGCCGATAACAGCGCCGCGATGTTGCAGAGCGAAGAGTTTGACGTTATCCACGGTTTCTCGCGCACGTATTATCAGGATATTTATCGCATCGGCGGCGGAACCCATCGCTCCTATCTCCGCCGCACAAAGCCCTGGACGACTGGCCTGCTGGGACGGGCGGTGCTGGCGTTGAACCCGCGACATCGAGTGATATTTGATCTTGAAAGAAAACGTTTTGCGCCCGGCGCATATAAACGGCTGGTTGCGATAAGCGGCGTCGCGCGCCAGGAAGTTGTTGACGACTACGGCGTGCCGCCCGAAGATATTGCTGTGATCCACAATGCCGTCGACGCGGATCGTTTCAGCGAAAATGCGCTTGCGCCTTTGCGTGGGCCTGCGCGCCGCGAACTTGCCGTGGCCGATGGTGAGACGCTATACTTTTTGCTGGGTACGGGCTGGGCGCGCAAGGGGCTGGATTTTCTGGTCGAAGCCTTCTCGCGGATTCCCCTAGAGCGCGGTGCGAAACTGCTCGTTGTCGGCAAAGGCCCTGTGGCCCGATACAACAAACTATGCGCCAAATTCGACGTTGCACAGAGAGTTATCTTTTTGGGGCCAGCTGCGCCGGAGCGCTACTACGCCGCTGCCGACGCTTTTGTTTTCCCGACGCTGCACGACGGTTTTGGAACGGTTGCGCTTGAGGCGATGGCCGCCGGTTTGCCGGTTATTTGTAGCGCCAAGGCGGGCGCGTCCGAGGTGATCGACGACGGAGTGAATGGCGTAGTGATTCCCGACCCGACCGATGTCTTGCGTCTGAGCGAGGCGATGAAGTCGCTTCTCGATTCGCAGTGGCGGCAGGATTTAGGCGAGGCCGCTCGCAAAAAAGCCGGAGAGTATTCGTTCGAGCGAAACTATAGGCTAAACATGGAGGTCTACGCGCAGGTAGTCGAGGAAAAGAGGAGGGCGCGAACGTGAGCGAAGCGGGGATAGTTTTTGTGGAGAGCGAAGGCGTGCGGTGGGAAGTTGCGGAGTCGCGGCGCGGTCTTTTCGACAAAATGCTTGCGGGGCGTGTGGAGGAGATATTTGCGAGCAAAACCGAATTGCTGAAAAACAATTCCGCCCGCGCGATAGCAATCGTACGCGATGGCGGTGATGCGCTGGTCGTGAAAAAGTTCCACAGTCGTGGCCCAATTGCCAATATCCGCCGGCGTGTCGGCAACTCGCAGGCGCGGCAGGAGTGGTCCAATCTGCGCAAGGCGCGAGCAGCCGGTGTGCGCGTGCCGGAGCCGGTAGCAATGGGCGCGGAAAACCGTTGCGAGTATCTGGCGACCGTAGAGGTCGAGGGCGCGCAGCCAGTGATCGAAGTGTTGCGCAGTGGCGGCGAGGCCGACGCGAAGCTGATCG
>CAYSUZ010000405.1:0-2092 GCA_964434335.1 uncultured Planctomycetota bacterium
AATTAGGCTCATTTCTCGACCCAATGGCAGATAAACTACTAATGACAAGCGCATGCGTCCTGCTGGCATCAACAAAAGCACACGTCACCGGTTTCAAACTCGACACCGCCATCGCAGTTTTAATAATCGGCAAAGATATTTTTCTATTGTTAGGGTTCTTAATAATTTATTTCATCACATTCATAGTAAAAATAATACCCGTTTTCATCGGAAAACTCTCAACCGCCTCACAGCTCATAATGGTCGCTGGAACCCTCTTAGCACCCGAATTCGCAAAAATAATACCGCACTGGATATGGATTCTCAAATTCATCTGGTGGACCGCAGCAATAACCGCCATTTTAACAACTCTTATTTACATTCGCAACGGAAGTCGCTATATTGCAGAATATGAACCCAGTCCAACTCAGTGATGTAGGACGTTATTAATAATATTGTGAGAAAGAAGAAAATGCAGTTTAGTGAAATTCCTGAAGTTCTTGAAGATCTGAAAAAAGGCAAGATGGTAGTTCTCGTCGACGCTGAAGACAGAGAAAACGAAGGCGACCTCGTATGCGCAGCAGAGTTTACAACACCCCAAATAACCAATTTCATGGCCAGTAAAGCCAAAGGATTAACCTGCTTAGCACTCTCAGGCGACTTATGTGACAAACTGGGTCTATACCCCCAAAGCATAAACAACACTTCCCAGTTCCACACTGCCTTCACCGTCAGCGTAGATGCCGCTAACGGCGTTACAACCGGTATCAGCGCCGCTGACAGAGCGCACACCATCCAAACTGCAATAAAAGACAACGCAAAACCATCAGACCTGGCAAGACCCGGACACATTTTCCCGATCAGAGCCGTCGATGGTGGAGTCCTCGTAAGAGCGGGCCAAACCGAAGGCTCCGTGGACCTCATGAGGCTTGCTGGTTTAAAACACGCCGGTGTAATATGCGAAATAATGAACGATGATGGCTCAATGGCAAGAGTACCACAATTACTGAAATTCTGCGAAAAACACGACATAAAGATAGTCTCAATCGAAAAGCTCATCGAATATCGTATCCAAAACGAACGACAGGTCGAAAGAATTGCAAGTGTTCACCTGCCAACAGACTATGGCGATTTCACCATGATAGGATACCAGAGCATAACATCAGCAGAACCTCACCTGGCGCTATGCAAAGGAGGCCTCGGTCAGCTCGATGAAAACGGAAAACCAATACCACACGATGACGCTGTACTGGTAAGAGTGCACTCCGAATGCATGACAGGCGATTTATTCAGATCACAGCGATGTGAGTGCGGCGGACAACTTAAAACCGCTATGCAAATGATCGAAAAAGCCGGAAAAGGAGCAATAGTATACCTCAGACAAGAAGGCAGAGGTATCGGAATGGCGGCAAAATTAAAAGCTTACAAGCTTCAGGAACAAGGTATGGACACCTTAGACGCAAACCTTGAACTCGGCTTCAGTGCTGATAGCAGAGACTACGGAATCGGAGCCCAGATACTACGAGACCTGGGACTTAAAAACATAAAAATACTGACCAACAACCCAAAAAAGGTCAGCAGACTTGAAGTTTACGGCATAAAAATCGTTGAACAATTGCCCTTAATAATCAAAGCCGGCAAGCATAACATTAAATACCTGAAAACAAAAAAACACCGGTTCGGCCATATTCTCGATGAGGACCTGTAAAATGAAAAAGAGCAACTTAACATTATTATTCGTCGCGGCAATACTAATATTTCATGCCTTAGGTTGCGAAAATCCAAGACCTGTAATTACAAAACCACAAATAAACGACAATAAAAATGTCGATGCAATGGCAATTTATAGCCAGTATCACCCGGTAAAGATTAAAATCACACCACTAACAAGCTTCATTAAAGCAAACGAAGATGATATCAAATTAAGAGTCTATGTTGATATGCTCGATTCTATAGGATTGCAGGTCCGTTCACCGGCAATCTTCAGATTCGAATTGTACCAATACATGCAGCGAACCGGAGCCTCTAAAGGCCAAAGAGTCGCTATTTGGCCTGATATAGACATCAATCTCGACGAAGAAAACCAGAAACACTGGAAAGATTTCCTCAGATC
>CAYSUZ010000406.1:0-2091 GCA_964434335.1 uncultured Planctomycetota bacterium
CGTTACCGCACCGACCAGCGCGAGCAGCGTTCCGGTGACGTTTCCGAATTCCACGAAGTCGCCCAGCCCGATAATTGTGATCCCCGCGAAAGCCAGCGCCAGCGCGATTGCGCCGCTGAGGGCGAAGCGTTCCTTGAGGAAGAAGTGCGATACAATGCCCGCGAATACTGGCTGTGCGCCGAATACCATCATCGCGCTGCCGACTTTCATTGTCTGCGCGGCGGTAACCCACGAGACGAAATGCAGCGCCATGATCAGGCCGGTCGCTACGAGTAATGCCATTTCGCGGCGGGTTAGTTTGGCGAAGTCGCGTCGCATGTGTTTTAGCGCGAACGGCAGCAGGATCAGGCCGCCAGCGAGTGTGCGCAGGGCGCTGATGAGAAACGGGTTCATCGCGCAGAGTTTTATCAACACGCCCGCAAACGAGACCGCCAGCAGGCCAATCGCCAGGCCGATGGGCGGCGTTGCGTTGTGTTTCATTTCAGACACAGGATCACATCAAAATGGTAGCGCATAATTTATTAACCTGTGGATTTAGCCCTTGCCGTATTCGCTGGGGCGCAGGTAGATCGGGGTAAAGGTGAGTGCGTCCTCGAAGCGACTTTCCTGCGCGGCCCGCAGACCCAGTGCGCAGACGTGTTTTGCCTTTGGCCACCAGTAGCGCTCGGTTCCGGCGATTAATTTGCTCTTTGCAAATATCTCCGGGAATCGCGCGAGTCCGCTGCCGAAGACAAACGCGCCCGCGGGCAGTTGCGTTACGGCATCCTGTGGTTTTTCGGCGGTGAGTTCGGTTTGGCGTTGCCAGCCGTTTGCGGTGCGTTGGTAGACGCAGGTGTAGACGTCGCCGCGCCGGGCGTCGAGTATGGGCGCGGCTGTGTCGTATTTTTTGGGAACGCCCTGCACCATTGCGTCGAGCGTGCTAACCGCGACCAGATGTGCGCCGGTAACGTAGCAGAAAGTCTTGGCGCAGGTTACTCCGACGCGCACGCCGGTGTAGGAGCCTGGCCCTGCCGAGACCGCTATCGCGTGGACTTCGGCGGGCGCTATTTTGTTTTTGGACAGGAGCCGCGAGACTGCGGGCACGAGCGCTTTGCCGTGGACCATGCCGCTGCGGAAAGCTGTTTGCTCGATGAGTTCCTCACCGTCGCATAGCGCAACACCGCCTACCTTGCCCGAAGTTTCAATGCCGAGGATAATCAAAGCGTCACCCGTTAGAGGAGTCCGTAATCTTTGAGCGTTTTTTGGAGCCGCGCGTCGCTGTCCTCGCTTATGCCCCACATTGGCAGGCGCATCTCGCCGTTGAGTTTGCCGAGAAGTTTTAGCGCGATCTTAACTGGCTGGGGGTTGGTCTCGACGAACATTGCGTCATGCATGGGCCGGAGTTTTTTGTCGAGTGCGGCGGCTTCGTCATCGTTGCCCTGCGATTTTAGCGCGACCAGACGGGCCATGTCGCCGGGGGCGATGTTGGCTGTAACCGAGATAACGCCTTTTGCGCCAAGCTCCATCATCTCAATAGTCTGTGCGTCTTCGCCGGAGAGGACGGTCAATTTCGATGTGTTGATGATTTTGGCTATCTGGTAGAGATCGCCGCTGGCTTCCTTGATAGCGACTATGTTGGGATACTCGCCGAGGCGCACAACGGTTTCGGCTTCCATGTTGACGGACGTGCGCGAGGGCACGTTGTAGAGAACGAGCGGAAGTTGCGTGGCCTTGGCGATTGCTTCGAAGTGGCGAAAAATACCTTCCTGCGAGGGCTTGTTGTAGTAGGGGGTGATGACGAGCGCGGCGTCGGCGCCCATGTCCTGGGCGGCCTTGGTCAGCTGGATCGCCTCGGCGGTGCTGTTGGAGCCGGTTCCGGCGATAACGGGCACGCGCCCGCCGGCCTGTTTGAGGACTGTCCGCAGAACATCGGTGTGTTCGTCGTGAGTCAGCGTTGCGGACTCGCCGGTAGTGCCGCAGGGCACCAAGCCGTTGATTCCCTGTTCGATCTGCCAATCGACCATCTCGCGCAGTTTGTCGTGGTCGACCTTGCCGTTTGCGAACGGCGTAACCAGTGCGGTGAACGCTCCGTTAAACATCGTAAATCTCCGA
>CAYSUZ010000407.1:0-2077 GCA_964434335.1 uncultured Planctomycetota bacterium
TTGACGGGCTTGAGTTTGCCCTGCTCGATTAATTGCGCGAGGAGTTCGGTGTGGCTGAGGACTTCGAACTCGCCGCCGAACTGGTGGTATTCGTTTTTGAAGGTGTTGTAGCAATGCGGGCAGGTGGTAACGATTTTCTTGACGTTGTAGGATTTGAAGGTCTCGACGCACTGCTGCATGAGCGCCTGGGCGAGGTATTCGTTGCCGATGCGCCGCGCGGTCTCGCCGCAGCAGGTCTCCTCGGCGCCGAGCATTCCGAAACTCACGCCGGCTTTGTTCATCAGCTGCACGAAGGTCTTGGCGACTTTTTGGTTGCGGGGGTCGAACGAGTTGGCGCAGCCCGCGAAGTAGAGGTATTCGACGTCGGCGTCTTCGGCGAGTAGTTTGACGTCTTCGCCTTCGAGATAGGCGTTGCGCGTGTCGTTGCCGATGCGATAGGGGTTGCCGTTGTTCTCCATGCCGGTGAATACGTTGGTGACTTCGGCGGGGAAGCGGCTTTCCATGAGGACGAGGTTCTGGCGCATCTGGACGATTTTGTCGACAACGGGGATGTAGACGGGGCAGTGTTCGAGACACGCGCCGCAGGTTGTGCAGGCCCAGATCGCGTCTTCTTCGACGGTGCCGCCGATGAGCGCGGGGTCGCGGACTTCTTCGTCGTCGGATGCGGGTGCTTCTTCGCCTTCGGCTGTGGGCGCGGGCTTGGGCGCGCCGAGGAAGCGTTCCATCTGTGTCTTGAGCGAGCCGATGACGTCTTTGGGCGAGAGCGGTTTGTCGGTGCTGGACGCGGGGCAATTATTTTCGCAGCGGCCGCAGCGTGTGCAGGCGTCGAGGTCGAACAATTGCTTCCACGAGTATTCTTCTATTTTCGAGACGCCCCACTTCTCGGCCTCTTCGATGTCTTTTATCTCGGCGATCTCGCCGGTGGGTTTGGCGGACTGCATGAAGATGTTGGCCGCGCCGGTGAACATGTGGCGCAGGCGTGACCAGCCGATGTAGGCGATGAAGCCCATCGAGAGCAACATGTGGATATACCACATCGCCATGTGCGGGCCGAGGACGTCTTTGTTTTCCAGCCCCATGCCTGCGAAAATTTTGGCGCAGGCCAGACCAAGGAAACTCGCCCACGCCCAGTCGGGATGGTGGGCCATGTCGGTTTGCGGCAGGCGCAGGCCTTCGAGCGCGAAGCCGGTAATGATTACAATGAGGTGCCAGACGAGAATGAGTCCGGCGTTGTTGCCCTGTTCGAGATATTTGGGGCGCAGAATGTAGCGGCGGTATATCGCCAGAAGTATGCCGACGATGACCATCAGCCCTCCGACCTCGAGGACGAAAGATTGCACAACATATATCCAGCCTGAGATGTAGTGGGCAACGTTGGCGTTTACTGCGTCCATCATCGCGCCGAACACGAAGAGGATGATGAAGCCGTACATGATAAGGCCGTGGACGACAGCGGCTAATCGGTCCTGGTACATGCGGTGCGGGGCGAAGAAGAATTTCAGCAGGAAGCCGACGCGTTTGGTGATGTTGTCGATGCGGGTTTCGCGCTCGGGCGCACCTTGTTTCCACATTTTGAAACGCTTGAAAAATCCCCACGCGAACAAAAACGTCAAAACAGGGACGAGGCCGTAGACGATAATCGGCCCCAATTTTTCAACATTCCAGAAGTCAACTTTGCGGGGCATGCCCTCAAGTATTAACGAAAAATTCTGCCACATGTGATTTCTCCCGTTGGCACAAGGCCCCCACGACGAGGCCGGGTGAATGTAATCGCTTTAAGAATAACATTTTATTTGCACGGCGGCGAAAAGCAAGCGATATTCGTCGGATAAATTTATGGAAGGCCGGATTTTTCTAGCAGAATTCAAATCCGTTCGTATAATGTGGCGTAGAGAAGATATCCAGCGCAATCACTGCAAGGAGTGACCGAAATGAAATATGCTCTTAAAGGAATGGCTCTTGTGAGTCTGTGCGCGGTGTTGGCGCTTTTGTTGGGCCACACTGAAAAAAGCGCAGATGCCGCAGAAGCTGCAACAACTTTGGGCAACATGCAACCTCATCCGGTGCAATATCTTGA
>CAYSUZ010000408.1:0-2074 GCA_964434335.1 uncultured Planctomycetota bacterium
CCCGGTTTGTTGATTACGGTAACAGATCGGTTGCTCAAGGTGCTTATTGTGGAAGGTGCTCCGCGTTGGGAATACCGCACACTGAAGAGCGTATTGCTTCGAGCGAACAAGGAATTCCAGGTGCAGTGCATGTTGCTGGACGCCGACCCTAATTTTCCGCAGGAACACACACTATTTCCCGATGATCCGCGTTTCAAAAAACTTCAGGACGAGACGCCTTCGTTGGATAAATTTCCCGATGCCGAGGCACTGGACAAATATGACGTAATCATTTGGGGCGATGTGAACCCCAATACGCGGCGGATGCATTTCGGTTCGCAGCAGATGAAAAACGTTGCGAAATGGGTGCTGGAGGGGCACGCGTCGCCCAGTAACGCTCCGGCCACGGGTGGCGGCATAATATGTATGTTTGGCAAGCAGTATTTTCCGCATGAGTATGGTTCGTCAGCGCGTGAGGCGGGCGCTACAGAGCTGGGCAAAGTGTTGCCCTGTGGTATTGAAGCCCTCGACGACAAAATTGCGAGTTCCGAAACACCAATCCCGTACAAACTGGCGCGCGCTGGCCTCGACAATGAAGTGTTGCGCATGTATTCGAATAGAGATAAGAACAAAAAACTCTGGGAAACCGGACTTAATAAAGATACTTCGCAATATTACCTGCCCGGCTCGTATTGGTTCTGGCCGATAAAGAACCCCAACAAGAGTGCGTTGGTGTTGTTGCGCCACGGAACAAAGAATGGAAGCGACAAGCAGGGTTACCCGCTAATACTCTATCAACAAAAAGGCCCGCGAGCTGTTTTTGCGATGGCGATTGAGGATACGTATTTGTGGCGCGGTGTGCGTGATGAGCTATATTCGATGTTCTGGATCAGGTTGGTCAAAACTGCGGCTAAAGGCGGTGTAACACAAGGTCGTTACAGTATCATAACCGACAGGCCCGACTACAACAAAGGCCCCAAGGTTGTGGTTAAGGTATCGGCGACCATGCTTGATGACAAAATCAAATCCCAAAAGAAAATTAAGGCTTATTACAAGATGCTGGTCGTGTCTCAGGACACAAAAGACGAGCCGGAGCCACAGGAAGTAATGATCACTCTTGAGGCAGACACTAGTGCTGGCAACGAAGGCAAATTCATTGGCGAGATTATGACCGAGAGTTTGGCCCCGGGTTATTATACGCTATGGTTAGACAAAACCATTTTGGCCAATGTCGAAGAAACGGTCTCGACGCAGTTTACCATTCGCGAGGTGGAACCCGAAAATCTTGATCGTACTGCTAAATCCGCTTTGCTGGACATAATAGCTAAGATTACGATACCCAAACCGGCGGGCGCGAAAGATGCTGATAGGAAGACTCAGGGCTTCAGTCTTTCCCGCAGCCTGAGCGATATCTATGCGATACCTGACAACTTTGTAGCCGAAAAAGTCCATGTAAGGGTGGCTACCGCACATATCCCAATATGGGCGTCCTGGCTTACCCTGCTTCTTGCTCTGGTACTGTTGAGCATCGAATGGATAATTCGCAAGCTCAGACGATTGATCTAATTTGGTGCGGAACCGACTTTTGTCTAAAAAAGTGAACCTTTTTGGAAGCGAGTTGTTATATAGGGTGGGGAATAAAGAATCGGCAGGTTGTCAAAAAGCGATCGTCCCATGAAAGACAGGAAGCAATTTAGAAGCAATCCGGGCCACGACGAAAAGTTGATGCTCAAAGTCAAAGAGGGCGACCTCGCAGCCTTTGAGTCAATCTTCGAGGCGTACAAAGGGCCGCTAGGAAGGTTTTTCTATCATCTAGTATGGGATCCGAGCCTGAGCGAAGACTATATTCAAGAAGTTTTCATAAGGTTGTGGAAGGGTGCGAGCAATTACGAAGCATGCGGCAAATTTTCGACGTACCTGTTTCAAATAGCGAAAAATTTCTGGATTAACGAGCACAAACGTCTCAAACGCGGGCCTAAGCGTTACTCGCTGGACATGCCGATAGGCGACGATGGGGCGACGCGATCTTCGCAGATTATGTCAGACGAGGCCACGCCCAGCACCATGATGGCCAACGCGGAGATGAAGGCGCGGA
>CAYSUZ010000409.1:0-2073 GCA_964434335.1 uncultured Planctomycetota bacterium
CCTGCCGCGCCGCGTGTCCCATAAACCTCGACGTTGCCGCTGCAACACTACTTGTCGGTGCGGGAAAAAAAGTCGACGCCCAGCGCAAGCTCATGGAAAATAATCCCTTGCCGCTGACCCTCTCGCACCTCTGTCACGCGCCCTGCGCCTCGGCTTGCAAGCAAGCCGTCTCCTGCAAGTCGCCCTTTGTGCGCGATTTCTTTGTTGCCGCCGCGCCCGAAGCTAGCCATGACGAAACGCCTCGTGTTCGCGGACACCTCTTCCCTGACACGCCCGAGATAAACGCCACGACCAAAAAACACAAGATCGCCATCGTTGGCTCCTCGCCAGCAGCACTCTCTGCGGCCTACTTCACGGCGCAGGTTGGTATGGCCCCGACCGTGTTCGATTCTCGACAAAATACTGGTGGCTGGCTGCTGAATTCCGTTAGCGCCATGTCGCTGCCCGACGACTCGCTTCGCAAAGACCTCGCTCGCCTGCGCAAAAGCGGCGTTGGCTTTGCGCTTCTCGAAGAAAACGACCGCGAACGAATGGTTGCCGAATACCGCGCCCGCGGCTTTGACGCTGTGTTGCTCGTTCCGAACTATTTTGACCAACAGCGCCACGCGGCGCTGACCGGCGACGCATCTGATGGTATCTTCGACCTTGGCGCGTTTGTGCGCACCATTGTCCAGCCTGATCGCTGCCTGCTCAACGGCGTAACGATAATCGGTGGCGGGACCGAAGCGCTCGCAGCCGGACTCCTCGCCGCCCAGCACGGCTCCGCCGACGTTACCGTTGTCCTCTATGAAACTGACCGGCATCGTTGTGGCGTCTCCTCCGACAACATCGCCAATGTTCGTCGCCAGGGTGTGGAAGTTGTTTTTGCAGATTGTTGTGCGCTCGAAATACACAGTCATGGCGGCTTGGCCCGTTTCAGCGTCAGCGGCGGCGGACTTGATCGCTCGCTGTTCAAAAACATGATCGTTGTAGATGCTTCGTTCCGTCCCGCATGGGATGCAGCACACGACGCGGTGTCCTTTGCCTTTTCGCACCATGCGCCCACGGCCATTGACGCCGAAGCCATGATTACCGAAAAACCCGGCGTCTTTTGCGCCGAACCCGAAATTCCCGCGAATCGCAGCCTGCTAGGTGATATCGCGCAGGGCCGCAAGGCCGCCGATGCGCTTTGTCATTACTTGGCCGACGACTCGCTTAGCAGTCTCCTGCCCGAAAGTACGATGCCCGTGGCGGAAAACGCCGATGGCATTCCCTGTGCGAAGTGCATCGAGCATCTCGCAATTCGTCGCAACGCGTGTAGCGGTTGTCTCGAGTGCGTCGATGCCTGTCCCTCTGGTGCTCTCTACGCGGTTGACGAAGACGGCTTGCTTTTGCGCCACCCTTGGCCGATGGGCCAGGATGCGCCCAAAGCCAGACCGATGATCGATTCCCATCTCTGCACGAAGTGTGGCGAGTGCACCCATGCCTGTCCGCAGGGCGCGCTCGAAATGCGCGTTTGCGGAAAGACAACGCCAAAAAAATCCGTCGAACGCAAAACAGCGGCGCAAGCGATCAGTCCCGTCGCAACAAAACCATCCCGCGCGACTGCGGTCTGAGCCAGTCCAAAGTTGCCCGCAAAATCCGCTGCGCTTTGACACCCTCGCGCCGCACGGGTATAATCGCACGTGTGAAATTAACCCGTAAGGAGATTATTGCCGGATGCCCGTCGTCAGCGTCATAATTGCCAACTTCAACGGCAGCGCCGTCATCGAAGAATGCCTCGACTCGCTCAGGCAGCAGGCCTATGCCGACTTCGAGGTCATCGTTGTTGACAACGGCTCTACCGACGACTCCCGCGAAATTCTCCAGCAGCGCTATTCCGATATCGCCCACGTCGTTGCGCTTGACCGCAACTATGGCTACTCCTATGCGAACAATCGCGGTATCGAAATCGCCACCGGCGAATTAATCGTCCTGCTCAACAACGATACCGCCGTCGATACGGGCTGGCTCGAAGCCTTTGTTGCCGCCGCCAGAGAGCATCCGCAGATCGGCATGTTTTCCTGCAAAATACTCAACTACTACGACCGCGAC
>CAYSUZ010000410.1:0-2069 GCA_964434335.1 uncultured Planctomycetota bacterium
AAAGCGCTTGTTCTGGTGGCCGTAGAAGGTGAGTCATCGAATCTGGATAGGGTTCGATTCCGGTGCGTATCCGCAGCCGATACCGAGCATATAGAATCCTTTGTCCGGGACTATGTGGATTCTGGAGCGGTTGTCGTTACCGATGGACTACCTGCCTATAACGGCCTGACAGCCGTAGGCTTCAACCACCAGCCTCATTGCATATCGACAGGCGGCGATGAGGCCCGGCAGGAATTGGATCATGTTCATCTCTCTTCTGAAGCGTTGGCTTATGGGTACGCACCAAGGGGCGGTTCGTCCGACACACCTCCAAGCGTATTTGGATGAATTCGCTTTTCGGTTCAATCGGCGGCTGTCTGAGCACAGGGGGAAACTTTTTCATCGGCTGATGCAGCAATCGGTGAGTTCAAAACCGAAAGCTGTTAAGGATTTTTACAGCACTAAACCACAATATGTAGAGGCCACTTGATCAAGTCAGCCACCCACGTTTAATTTTATCCCATCCTTTCAGCTTACTTCATGTTGACCCCACAAAATAATGCAGCTATTCTTATGCCCATTTACAGGAGATAAAAATGGCCACACCCAAAGTAAACGCCACCATGAAAACCATCGCAGAAGAGGCGGGCGTCACACTGACAACCGTTTCGCGGATTTTAAGCGATAAAGACGGTAAATTCAAATACGCTGATAAAACAAAGAAAAAGATTTTTGCGATCGCGGACCGCCTGAAATACCGCCCGAACGCTCTGGTTCTGGGCATGCAGACCGGCAAAACCGGAACAGCAGGTGTCATGATCCCTGCTTCCGAGTTTTTTTACAGCCAAATCATCAGCGGCATCCACGAAGTTTTCCTGAACAATGAAACCATTATGCTGCTGAGCTGGAACTACAATGTCCTTAAAAAAGAGGATGAGGTTGTCGAACGCCGCATTATCCATCAGCTCGTTGACCGGCGCGTTGATGGCATCATCCTGCGCCCGAGCTGCGAAGAATTTGAGCGCTCCTACTTTGAAGAAATATGGGAGCGCAACATCCCCCTGATCCTAGTTGACCGCGAACTGGAAAAAGTCAACACCGATTTTGTCGGAACCGACGACGAAGCCGGCGGAAGGGCTGCGGCAGAATATCTCATTTCACGGGGACACCGAAACATGCTGTTTATTGGTTCCGGAACAACCGTCAGCACCTCTCGCTACCGCGAAACTGGATTCCGGAATATACTCAGCGAGTCGCCAAATGCCTGCTGCAAGTCGATCAACATCGATCAGCCCGATTCAAAAGAGCGCCTGCTGAAGATCTTTGCGCATCCAGATAGTTGCCCAACTGCGATTTTTTGCTACAACGATCCTGTAGCCGAACGGGTTGTTCCCATCATTCAGGAAGCCGGACTCTCCATACCCGGCGACATCTCACTCGTTGGCTTTGGGAACGAACCTTCCGGGAATTGCCTAGTTCCGCTGACCACCTTTGACCAGCATCCGCTAGAAATTGGAGCCGCCGCCGCACAGATGTATCTCGACCGTGTAAACGGAAATAACAAAAATGGAATCCGCCGAGAGCTGATCAAGCCCGACCTGATCATCCGCTCCTCCACTGACAAACGCCGCTGACGGGCGTTAAACCCTGATTCCCTACGTATCGGCCTAGCCCTGGATGCTAGAGATCCAGCAATCAAAATTAATCATATTGGCGCGTCTTTATCTATTCGCAAGGTTGCTCGATTGAAAGGCAACCCATGATTGCATGACTCTTTTCCATCCTGAAACCAGTAGCACAGTGGTCCTAAACAAGGCCCCCAAGGCGCATCCGATGGACCCTGGCGTCCTTGACCGGCACATATTCCTGTTCGGCGCCATGCATCCCCATATTCATCATCGTACTCATCGCCAAGCGATTCCCACAACTCACGATATTGATCAGAATCAGGAAGCTCCCCCAGGAAGTCTGGATCAAAGCAACAGTAATAAACCACCGGGGCAAAAGTTCCCGGATGAACCTCAAAGAAAAGGCCTTCAAGCTCTAAAGCTGCAAACGCAAGCTTCAAATGGGCAGTAGGCCCACCATAG
>CAYSUZ010000411.1:0-2067 GCA_964434335.1 uncultured Planctomycetota bacterium
TGCGTATTTACGGTCTTGTCCTTTTTGGTGTTCATCGATACGCCATCAGTGGTCAGCGTTCCCGAAAGGACGCGTACGAAAGAGAGCTTGCCGACAAAGGGATCAACCTTGACCTTGAATACCTGCGCGATCATCTTGTTATCCGCGGGTTCCAGAGGAGTGGATTGGGTTTCCCAGACGACTTCTTTTTTCTTGACGACCTCGCTATCGACTTCATTCTCGACGACTGTTTCGGTCTTAACTTCCTCTACAAGGTTGCGCTTGATACCGAGGAGGGGCGAGGGGAAGCACGCGACCATTGAGTCCAGCAATTCTTCGACGCCTGTTTGTGAAGATGCGGCGGTGAAGAATATCGGTGCCAGTGAGTCCTGGGCTATGGCGGCGGGAATCGCTTTGTTCATGACTTCTGCCGAAACTTCGCCTTCTTCGAGATATTTTTCCATGAGGGTCTCGTCAACCTCTACTACTGCTTCGACGAGTTGCTCATGTATTTCTGTTACTGAGCCACCTTCGGTGGGTTGGGCGTTGTCCGAAACCGCGACAGTGCTTTCGACGCCTTTGTAGGCCGAACCGATTCCGACAGGGAGATTGGCTGGGATGCATTGGCGTCCGAAATCTTCCTGAAGGTTGGCGATCAATTGTGCGACGTCAATGTTGTCCCCGTCCATGCGGTTGACCACAATTGCGCGGCCAAGTCCCATCTTTCCGGCGATATCCCACATCTTGCGGGCATTAAGTTCGATGCCGCTTGTGGCGTTGATAACTATGACGGCTGTATCGGCTACGCTAAGTCCGCTGATACCTGCACCGGTGAAATCTGGATAGCCCGGAGCGTCCATCAGGTTGATCTTTGCGCCCTTGTGGTTGCAGTGGGTAACCGCAAGGTCGATTGATATCTTGCGATCTTTTTCGTCGGCGTTGAAGTCGCTAACGGTATTGCCCTCATCGATCGATCCTACCTTATTAATTGTGCCGGTTTTGAAAAGGATCGCTTCGGTCAGTGTTGTTTTGCCGGATCCACTATGTCCGACCAATACGATATTCCTGATGTCCTTGCTGGTAATTTCGGCCATGTTTTGCTCCGCTATAGACAATGCTGATTCAAAGGGCATAAGGGCTTATAGGCGCAAAGCCCATCTAAATTTAGGATTTGAAATACTAGCAAAGCGTCTGCGGCTTTTCAAGGCAAATTTGGTTTTGTTTGAATTGCGTGTGTGTTCTGATAAAATACTTGCGGTTATCTCGACTGTGTCCGCTACGCATATATTTTCAGGGTCGAGTGCATGAAATGATGAGATAGGTCGACGAACATCACTTTCCACAAGGATAAAATAGTTTTATGGCTGATCTGTTTGAGAAAAATCTCCGCGAACATTATCGCACTAATGCGCCGCTGGCCGAACGCATGCGCCCGCGCTCGCTCGACGAGTATTTTGGTCAGGGCGAGGCGTTAAAAAAGGGTGGATTTCTGCGCACATCTCTGGAAGGCGATCATCTGCCATCCGTGATTCTGTGGGGGCCGCCGGGAACCGGCAAAACTTCGCTCTCGCATATCGCGGCGAATATGACGGGCAAGAATTTTATTGGTTTCAGCGCGGTAACTTCGGGTGTCAAAGAAGTGCGTGCGATCATTGCTCGCGCGGGAGAATTGCTCAAGACCGAAGGCCGCGGCACGATACTTTTCATCGACGAAATTCACCGCTTCAATAAAATTCAACAGGATGCTTTTTTGCACTGCGTCGAGGATGGCACGATAACACTTATCGGCGCGACTACGGAAAATCCGTCCTTCGAAGTGAACCCGCCGTTGCTTTCGCGCTGCCAGCTGGTCGTGCTTCACTCGCTCAACGACGACGAGATAGGCGCGATTCTCGATAACGCACTTCAGGATAGCGACCGCGGTTTGGGCGGAGGGGGATTGAGTCTCAATGATGAGGGCCGCGATTTTTTGATATCCGTTTCGCACGGAGATGCGCGTACGGCGCTGAATTTTCTGGAACTCGCCGCTAGCAAGGCCCGTGTCGAAAAACGCACGGAGATGGATCTGGCGCTTGTAGAGTCGGCCAT
>CAYSUZ010000412.1:0-2063 GCA_964434335.1 uncultured Planctomycetota bacterium
CGTATAGAAAAATCCGAACATCGCTGATTTGCTCAGGTATATTGCAATTGAACATCACTATCTGTCGCATAACAAATTTTTTGCGACCCCTTCTTCCTACATATTGTCACAGCGACAGTGTACAATGTATAAAAGCTGGGATTTTTGTTATAATCGGCATATTATTGGAGGAATAAACATGACGGGAGATGGTGTTTACGCTCACACGCTCGAAGGGCAGCCCCGCGAGAAGTGGCAGCCGCTCATAGCGCACCTCAACGAAACCGCGCGCCGCGCCGAGCGCTTCGCTGCCACCTTCGACAGCGCCCCGTGGAGCCGACTCGTCGGCCTGTGGCACGATCTCGGCAAGTACTCGCCCGCCTTTCAGCGCAAATTGCTCGACACCATCGAGAACCCCAAAAAACACACGCGCGTCAACCATTCCAGCGCAGGTGCCCAACTCGCTCGCAAGCAATTCCCGCAAATGTGGCTACCCGCCGCCTTCGCCATCGCCGGACACCATGCCGGACTCGCCGACCGACAGGACCTGCGCGACAGGCTGAGCGGCGAGACCGACTTCGCTGCGGCTATCGCTGATACGATCCCCGACGAGCCGCATAAAAATCACCTCAAATTCTACGCCTGCCAAGACCAGAGGGACACATCCCCTTGCTGCACAAAGAAGGATATATCCCTCCAGAATCACAGGCTTGACAGGGCGGGGGGATTGATTACAATACCAAGCGTTCATTTTTTGAACGCTGTACGCGCGACCTTCTGAGACCAAAACTTTGCTGAAAAGCCTGGGCAAAAACACCCTTATCCACGGCATTCCAATGGTTGTCAAGCCGATGCTGGCACCGATAAGCCTGTATGTCTTCACTCGGCATCTGTCCACGCACGACTTCGGCTTGCTGGCTCTTACGGGGGTCGTAGCCTCTATGCTTGTGATGGCCCCCAGCGCGATTATCCTCAATGCGTTGCTGCGCTATTACAACCAGAAAGATATGACACGGCGCAACGTCGTCGGCGCTTCCATAACCGGCATTATCGTTTTGGAGGCGGCAATATTCGCAGCGGCGGCGCTTTTCAGCGACGCTTTGTCAGAGATGGTTTTCGGCACGGTGCGTTACGCCGACTTATTCATACTAGCCGTGGGCGCGGCAGCCGTAACGCAGCTGAACTCGGTACTGCTGGCGATGCTGCGGATGGAAAAGCGCGTCGTCAGGCACATCGCAATACAGTTGATCGAAGTGTTCATCAATTTGGGCCTTGCGCTCTATTTCGTCGGAATCCTTCTCGACGGCGTGCCGGGGATTTTCAAGGCGGGTCTGATCAGCCTTATTGTCAGCAGCATTCTGCTCTTCGGCTCGTGTTTCCGAAGCATCTCCTTCGCCTCGTCGGGTGTCGAAGTAAAGCGGATGTTGAAATACGGCGCGCCGCTGGCGATTTTATGGATTGCGCACTGGGTGATAGACTGGTCTGATCAAATTGTGCTTAAATGGTACTGGGGGCTGTCGGAAGTGGGACTGTATCGCGTTGGTTATCAGCTCGGCATGATGGTTAACGTGATGGGGGGAGCGTTTCGCCTGGCCGCGACTCCTTACCTATACTCGATCTTCAATAAAGAAAATGCGCGTGCGATTTACGGACGGATGGCGACCTATTACGCATTCTTCATCGCCCTCTGTCTCGCTGGCGTCAACTTTGTAAGCATATTCTACTTTGTCCTGCTCACGCCGCCGGAGTTTCACGGAGCCAGAGTGGTCGTGCCGTTGGTCGGGCTGGCCTATTCGCTGGGAGGGCTGTGCAACATCGTCGCGCTAGGTGCGTTGATAAAGGAAAAGACTGGCTTCGTGATGGCGGGCGAGATAATTTGCGCCGCTGTGAATTTTGGGCTGAACCTCCTGCTCGTGCCGCACTTCGGGATTATGGCCGCCGCCGCAACCACAGCGGCGACCGGGATATTAAAACTCGTGGCCTTCATCTGGATGGGTAAAAGGGTGTACCCGATAAAATTCGAGAGCGCGCGGCTCGCAAAACTTGGCGCATTGACAACCGCAGTTATTATCGCGCTTGCCTTG
>CAYSUZ010000413.1:0-2061 GCA_964434335.1 uncultured Planctomycetota bacterium
TATGTTGAGCGAGAAGCGAACGTACGGACTTCGATAATGCGGATGGGTTTTCGCACGGTCAAGATGGACGAGCCTGATATGTATCCGCTGGATTTGCTGGCATTCATTGCCGGACAGGGTGGATCGAGTGTGTTGAATGTGGAACTCAAGGAAAAAAACAGACTTGTTCAGAAGATATACGCATACAGTAGCACACCCGATTATGTCCATGGACACTTCACGATTGCCTGCAATCTCGATCCAGTAAAAATTGCGGATGCCGAGAAGATGATTGTCGAGACGATGCGGAAATTTTCTGCACCTCTGCCAGCGGCTGTTATCGAGAAGGCCAAAAAGCAGATGATCGCAACCTATATCCGCTATCGGCAGGATGTCGCATCGCAAGCCTCCGGTAACGGTTTTAACGTAATGCATACCGGCGATCCTCTGCACACCGAGAAGTATCTTGCGAAGATTAAAAAAGTAACCGCCGCCGATGTGGCGCTTGTGGCAAAAAAGTATTTCAAAGAGACCAACCTGACTACCGTTGTGCTCAAGCCAAGAACCAGCAAGCCTAGCCAGCAGACTCTGCCTCCGATAGAAATAAAAGACAAGAAGAGCGAATTCGAGAAGGTTGTTTTGAAAAACGGCCTGACCGTTTTGCTTCGCCGCAACACCGCCCTGCCGATAGTTGCTATGCAGGCTTATGCCAAAGGCGGCGTTTATTATGAGGGCGATAAATTCGGCGTGTCGAATATGATGGCGCAGATGTTGGTGCGTGGCACGAAGAATCGCAGTGCCAGCGATATTAACAGCGCTATTGATGCGGTTGGTGGCGCGATAAAACCCATAGGGGGGCGCAATACGTTTGGGATCGAAGTTGAAGTCATTAAGGATGATGCCGAACTCGGCCTGGACTTGCTGAGTGATTGCCTTATAAATCCAGCCTTCGATAAGGATGAATTCGATCTTGCGAAAAAGCGAATACTCTACGAAATCAGCGCTCGTGGCAATGAGTGGAACAAAGAGGTGTTCGATCTTGCTTTTAGCAAGTATTACGGCGAACACCCCTACGGTCGCACAGTTTTGGGCGCGTCCAATTCTATACAGGCTATGAAACGTTGCGACGTAGTGGATTTCCACAAGAACCTCGCTGTCGGGCCGAACACGGTGTTGGCGATTTCGGGCGATTTCGAGATGGCCGAGATGAAGAAAAAAGTCGAGCGTTATTTCAAACCGATGTCTTCACGCAAGCCCGAGTTTAAGTCTGCTTCGACACCGGTTAAACTGGCTGTCGGCGAGGAGAAGAAATTTGTTGAACACAACATGCGCGGCCAGGTCAATTTGGTTCTGTGCAGCAACGGCGTGTTGATGGGCAGCGAGGATCAGTATGCGATGAGGGTGCTGAGTATCATCCTGAGTCGGCGACTGCACGAAGCCTTGCGCGGACGCAATGATTTTGTATATCTGGTGTGGGCTGGCAGTGTGCCGGGTTATGATTCGGGCATGTTCTATATTCTTGCGCAGACGACACCACAGAAATACAATCAGGTTCTCGAAGAGGTGCGCAAAGAGATTGATATTTTGTGTAAGGGAGAGTTTTCTGACGAGCAGCTGGACGCGGCACGCCGAGGCGCAATCTCTTATCAGGAGATCGGTGCCCAGAAGAACGCGAGCGTTGCCAGCGGAGCCGCCCTTAATGAATTGTACGGATACGGGTATGATTTTGGGCTGAAATTTCCCGGCAAGATTGCAAAGATCAATCGCGACGATGTGGTCAAAGTGGCCAAGAAGTATTTTGTAAACTGGATGACCATTGAGACGCGTCCGAAAGACAAATAACGATGAGTAAAAAAAACAAGCGTAAGCAAGGACAGAAGAACAAGGCGCAAAAGGCTGTAAGCGAACAGGGGAAAAAAGACCAAGTTTCCTGGCGCGTGCATCCTTTTTGCGAACAACCCTTCAGGGCTGTGACGGCTATTGTTGCGGTTCTTGTGTTGAGCGGGTTGGCGTATCTGTTTTTTGCTGACACGGGATATGCGTTGTTTGCGGGTATCGGAGCGGCTATTTTTATGTTCTTAA
>CAYSUZ010000414.1:0-2049 GCA_964434335.1 uncultured Planctomycetota bacterium
ATTGCCTTCGGTGTTAAGATGGGTGTCGTAAGAGAAATACGGCCAGAGGCCTTGCTGAGCGGCATCCTGCAGCGGCTTGGTCGTATCGACAAGTTCTATGCCTTGTTTCGTGCAAAACTCTTTGAGAAGTTCGTACTGTACGTTGCGGTTGACGCGAAGCAATTCACGGAACTGTTGGGCATTATCTGCATTGATTTCTTTTCCGTTAGATTGCAAATAATTGTAAAAACTGTCCCAATACGATTCGTCCGTCATTTGATCTAACAGTACCGTAATCTTGGCGGGAAAATACGCAATCACAAATCGGGCGCCGATTTTGTCGCACTCGGATTTCGCATCGAGCAAGCTATCGCAACATACCTCCCAGCCTCGAGAACCTTGAATTTCCTCTCGAGACAGGGCAATATTAGTCACATAATATTTATAAAAAGCGTATGCTTTTTTTTTCTCTCCCACTGCAATCTCACATGGCATCGGATATTTTGCTGCATCATCACCATCTTTGGAAAATGCGATCCTCTTGGCAAACATGCGCATAAGCCGTACCAATGCAAAATTATATGGAAATGAGTAGTTAAGACCATATTGGTCTTTTATGAATTCCCGCCATGTCAGGCCTGATTTTTGATATAAATCAAAACGTTGAGCATCCCACAAATCATTTCCTTGAAAATATCCCCAGATAACCGTTTTGGGGTTCATGGGAACACCATATCTTTGTATTGTCAGCAGTTCTTGCTGAAATGAATAGGAAATAGTTCCCGCATTATAAACCGTCTGCCTAGTCTTGTTAGCCAAAAAGGTAGTCCAAAAGCAAGCAGATGATATTGTAGGGCTAACATATGAATCGCCAACCACAAAAATGTCGCACTCTGTCATCTCTTTTTCATTGATAAAACCATTGCCATCGACATTGCGATAATATTGCTGTCCATTTTCAGGCTCTTCTACACAAGTCTGGGATGCCGCCTGTCCTCGGAAAATAATATCGCTATAGTATTTTGGTTCCATAACCGAATCTGGCTTCCAGTCAGGATCATATCGGACTCCAAAGTCTTCATCGACGACAAAAAAACTACTCCCCCGACAACTCATCATGGCCGCTGCATCTGGGCTTTCCATATAGTCAATAGGCAGCAACAAGGATATGAGAACATTAAGAAGGATCAAGGAAATCATGGAAGCAAAAATCAGAAGCGAGAATTTCTTCAAACGCCGCAAAAAAGCCACACGGGTCGCACTCAGAGCGATCACTCCCAAAGCGATTGCCATAAAAAGCGAAACGACACCCACAGCCCAGCCTAATACGGTATAGCCTAAAACTAAAGGATTCCAATGAGGAATATGCTTTTCATCACCCGGATGCAGTAAAATGCAACCAGTCACAGCAATAAAAATCACCGCAAATACAATCACAACAGAGCGCAAAATCCGAGTCTCGGGCTGTCGTTTGGTATTATTATCGCTCATACACACCTGCTTTCATCATAACAACGCGCCCACGCAAAATGATTCCGGTTTTTGACACACCGCAAAACAACGACATATTATCATCTATGAAACCTGACTAGATCAGAGGATATATAAGAGGCATAACGGACTCGGAGAAAACCACCAGAAGACCGATTAGCAACAGCATCAGCACCAGTGGTATCAGCCAATACTTCTTCTCTTCTTTGAGAAACTGAACGAATTGTTTGATGATGATAAGTCGCTTTTTCATTAGTGTCCCTTATTAGTCTCAATTGAAACGTCAGTGTATCGCGCTGTCCTCGGCAATGCGCTTGAGGGCTTCATCGCTGAGGTCTTTCTTCGCCACATGCTTTTTGTCCAGCATGAAGCTGCCAAGAAACAGGTAATCCATATCCGTCTGCTCAAAACAAGTGTAAGCATCCTGCGGCGTGTGTACGATCGGCTCGCCTCGAATATTAAATGAAGTGTTGAGCAACATCGGCGTACCGGTAAGCTTTTCAAACTCGCGCAGAAGGCCGTATACCAAAGGATTCTGCTCGCGACTCATCGTCTGCACGCGCGCCGTACCGTCTACGT
>CAYSUZ010000415.1:0-2047 GCA_964434335.1 uncultured Planctomycetota bacterium
AGAATTATAGGTAATCGCATTTATGCTTACGACGGCACAGCCTACAACATCAATGCGGTTTGGCCTGTTCCTGTTGTAGAGGGGGTGGGCGATGAGGCTCATACGGTAAACTACTTTCAGGTATCCATGAGCGGCGGCGCAATTATTCCACCGCGCTTGATTTTCATCGACGAAGAAATCGGTACTACGAGTTTTTACATAGCGGCTTGGATATCGGGTGTCAATGTGCGGCTGGGATATCTTCTCGAATGGAATGGCGGCAGCCCGCGCGCCACGTTGTATTCTATCGAAGCTCAAATCGGAGATACATACGTAATAAGCGAGTCAGGAAATCTTGTGGTCGATGGCTATTTGTCGAATTCCAACCTTGACGCCAGGTTTAGTGTGGATAATTCTTCGGTCTATATCGATGGCGTGGACAGCGATAATGCGTCGGCTGATTTTGTCGATTATGGCCCGTGGCGCAGCAGACTCTACGAAAATTATGGCGGTTATTGTTTCGAAAAACAAAGCCGACTTGTCGATGCGTTTCCGTTTTTTGTCGAGGACAACTACTGCCGCTTTCTCGGAAGAGGCGTTTCGCCGCCGTCCGGCAGCTCCATTGATCGTTACTTCGGTCGCACATTGCAGGGTGATGATTTTTCGATGAGAGTTCATCTAGGGATGCGCCGCACGACAGTCGATGTGCCGCAATGGGATACGTTTGGCATGTCTTTGCCTGACTATCAATCGGTGGATATTATGCGAGCGCCGATGCCGCTGGTGATTACCGACGAGTTTATCAAATATGGCGTCAGTGTCGGCTGCTACAAGGAACCATCTGGTTTTAGTTTGTATAGCAGTCCTTCTCACGGCATGTTTGCTGTGGCCTGTGCGCGGCTTGGCAAGAGGTCATCGGCACAATCCCCGTCGCCTGATAATGTGTTGAGGACACTGCACCTGCCGGGCGGGGAGGTTGGGTTTTTTGAAAACAGTTCGTATTCGATTATAGATGTCAGTAACAGTATCCCCAGTCGTCAGAGCAGGGTGGATACAATTGGCTCGCAAGGTTACTGGTATCCGGTGTTGATGTCGACCAGAGAGATGATGCTTGATGAAGACCTTGTAATGGACGATTTTTTATATGGGAATTCTACAATGATGATTTTTCATCGTCTGATAGATTATTCTCATTGGCGTCATGAGGCATTCGGCGATATCTATGCGGAAATACCCGAGCGTATAAGAAGTGATTTCCTTCGTGAAAAAGACGGTGAGGCGTTTGATTTTTACGATGAGGAGATGCAAAATGCGTTGCAGCACTAAAAATGAACAGAAGGGCAACGCGATAGTGGAATTCGTGTTGTTGATGCCGATATACCTGTTTATTTTTCTGGGTGTATATTACATAGGCCATGCTGTGTTGACAAAGCTCGACGTGCGTTCCGCGTCGCGCGCCTTTGCCGAAAATCGCGGCGGCTGGCCGCTGGCGGATAATCTGCAAAATATCTTTGATGATGGTTTTTTTAGCTTGCTGATAAAAGATTTTTATTCTGCCGCCGACCTTGATCTTAATGACGAAACGGGCTGGGGCGGCGGAGATGCGATGAACAGTGAATATGTACTAGTGATGACTGAAGGGTCTATTGATAATGATCTGGCGTGGGATGTTGCTCGTGTGCTGCGCGCCAACAGCCGCTACGATCCTGATCGCGAACTTAACATCGGCTCGCATTTCAGCAGATACGGCGCAATGGCCGACAGCACCGTGGCGATGTTGGAATATTCGGATGCCGAGGAGTCGGGATTTGAAGACTATGCGTCGGTTTTCTGGCAATGGGCCAGCGTCGAAGCGCATTACAGTAACACGCGTGGCGGCGGGCCGGGTTTTAGCGCGCGACTTGATGAGGGCACGCCGTATCGGCATATTATGGAAGTCAACATTACCAATTACGAAGAAGATGACAACTGGGGGTATTTTGATCCCGGATACTTTAACGGCAGGATGCCTTACGATATGTACAGGCAACTCGCTCCGTCGGATTACGTAGTTAGTCCCAGGCATGCA
>CAYSUZ010000416.1:0-2047 GCA_964434335.1 uncultured Planctomycetota bacterium
CGATGCTCTTGAGTGTCTCGACCTGACTTTCGAGTTCCTGCTTGGCGCGCAGAAGTTCTTCGTGCTCTTCGCGCACTCTTGCGAGGTCTTCTTCGACTTTGTGTTGGATGTTGAACACGCTGTCGAGTTCGGCTTCGAGGTTGTCGATCTCATCGAGCACTTCGCTGCTTTCCTGTTCGATGAGCATGGAGTTGTCGCTGGCGACGAGGACTTCTTCGCCGGGTTCTGGCGGCAGGGGCGTAGCGGGTTCGGTGCGGTGTTTGTGCGCACTTTCCGTACGATCCTTATCCGTCAGTTCGCGCAGGATTTCTCTGACCATCTTGCGTGACGGTTCCTTAGGCTCGGCGATGTCGAGCAACGGCAACGATTCCGCCTGTGTGTCTTCGGTGGTGTCGGTTGCTGTGGCGACTTGCGTTGCCTTGCTGTTAGTTTTCGGTGCAGCCGAAACATCCCAGGGCCTTACCGGAGTCTGTACCTGCTTTGTGGTTGGAAGCTTTTGGGGTACATTTTTTTCGAAACCATCGCTCATTGTTTTTCTCCCTGCAAAAGGGGCTTAGGTGTCAGTAGCTGCGCGTATTTGTCCTTTGGCACTATAATGGACTGCTTGGTGGGCAGCGCATCGACAGGCCTTCGGCTTATTGAGAATACTTCCTTTACCATATCGTCTATATCCTGTGCGCCCGTGGAAGAGGGCGCGTATTGTGTGATGGGAGTTCCGAGGCTCGAGCAGTCGGCGAATTTGGTGCATTGCCTGACGGTTGTTTTCATCAGGTACTGCCCATAGTGCTTTCTGAGTGCGGCCCTGGATTGCTTGCAGATGTTCATCGAGTCGTTGTAGCGGTTGAGCATGATGAGGATGCGGTCGAGAACAAACTGGAAATCTTCCTCGATACTGGCGAGCGTCTCGAAGAGTATCTTGAGCGCTTCGTAGGAGAGGAAGTCCGCCAGCACCGGCACGATGAGGTCGTCGGTGGCGAGCAGGGCGTTTAGGTTTAGCAGCCCGATGTTGGGCGGCGCGTCGATGACGACAACCTGATATATATCTTTGACAGCCTCAAGCGCTCGTTGGAGACGCAGCTCGCGTGCGTTAAGCGCAGTTAGCGAGAGTTCGACCGGCGATAGCGAAAGGTTCGCTGGCAACAGATCGAAGTTGCGCAGTTTTGTTTTGACGATGGCTTCGCTTATTGGCAGGCGATCTACGAGTACGTTGTAGATGGTGTATTTGAATTTTGCGCCGTCGTAACCCAGGCACTTTGTCATGTGTCCCTGCGCGTCGAGGTCGATAGCGAGCACCTTTACGCCCATCTGTGCCAGATGGTATGCGTAAGAAGATGCGAGCGTCGACTTGCCAGTGCCGCCTTTGAAGTTCAGGAACAGCTGCCTGCGATGCCCTTTGATGATGGGCACCAGTCCCAGCGCTCTGCGTATAAACGAAACATCGTCGGTTGTGTAATAACGGAATTTCGTTGCGGGCTGGCGCTTGGGTTTGGGCAGTATGCCTTCGTGCTCTTTGTTGAGCAGATCGGTTTTGGATATACCTAGTATATCGGCAACCTGTTTGGCTGTGAAATATTGCTCTTTCAAAGCATCCCCCCTCGAATGCTATTTCTTCATTCTGATTGCGAGAGTACATGCAAACAGTTTCGATAGTGATTATAAATCACAGTAGCGTTGTGTCAAATGGAATTTGTCAATTTTTTTGTATTATATACAACATTTTGTGGTGAATAGGTTAGCAAATCCCTAGGTGTCCACGCGGCGGGGTTGTGCAAATGGCAAAATCGCCTTGACTTAATTGATTCTTCAAATAGAATCCGATTGTAATAAATTATATTTTTCTAACTCATTTTTCGAGGAGAACGTTTTGGCAAGGAACATACTCAGATTATTTTTCATCATATTATGCGTCTTTTTAGGCGCGAAATTTTTTCCGCTCTTTGTAGCAGGCCATATTGAATTCATTAGCAAATATATTAGCGAATTGTTGAGCATTGCTCCTATGGACAATGCTGTTGTGGGAATGCTTGCGGGGGGCTGTTTTGGGATA
>CAYSUZ010000417.1:0-2043 GCA_964434335.1 uncultured Planctomycetota bacterium
GGCCATATCATGACCAACAACCACGTCGTCGAAGACCGCCCCAATATCGTAGTCACCCTCGCCGACAAGCGCCGCTACAAAGCGACTATCGTCGGCGCCGACGCCAAGACCGATCTCGCCGTGCTGCGCATAGACCTAAAAGGCCTGCGAGCCGCGCAGTGGGGCAACTCCGATGCACTGATGGTGGGCGACGAAGTCATCGCCGTGGGCAACCCCTTCGGATTTCTCAGCCACACCGTTACCGCCGGAATCGTCAGCGCTACTGGCCGCGACCGCATCGGCGTCAACCAGAGTGCCGGAGCTTACGCCTACGAAGACTTTATCCAGACCGACGCCATCATCAACCCCGGCAACAGTGGCGGGCCGCTTGTCAATATCTCAGGCGAAGTCATCGGCGTAAACTCCGCGATGGTTTCCAAAACCGGTATCTCCCAGAAAGTCGGCCTCGCCATACCCTCCAGCGTTGCCGCCTTTGTCGCCGAGCGTCTTATCCAGGAAGGCAAAGTAGTCCGCGGACTTCTCGGCGCTTCGGTCATGGACCTCGACTACGATCTTGCCCGTACGCTCAAACTCGACAGCCTCGAATCTCTGCGCCGAAAACTCAAACTCTCTGCCCTCAAGGGCGTATACATCATGGAAATTTCCGGCAAGCCCGCGCGTGATGCCGATCTGAAATCCGGCGATATTGTTACTGCAATCAACGGCGTCACAATCACTGACACAAATCAGTTTCGCTTCATCATTGCCAAAAACCGTCCCAAAACTATCATAAAAATGGCTATCATGCGTGCTGGCAAAAAAAGCACCATTTCCGTTAAACTTGGCACACAGCCTGACTGATCCGACCAAAAAAAACCGCCGAGTCGCCGAATGCGCAAAGGGAAAAATATCTCTGCGCTCTCCGCGACTCTGCGGTTAATTTGTTTTGGGTATTAGTTGAGTATCGCCTTCAGCTCACCCGCGATCTTGTTCTGTTCCGATTCGTCGCTGCCGCAGTTTTCCCAGGCAGTATCGCTTGAATCGAGTTTCCGCTTCTCAATGGCGACTATGATCTGCAATCTTGTTGCCGGATGCGAGAGGATATGGACTGGCGTGATACAAATTTGTTTGCGATATTCGATGTTTCCATCGCGTCCTGCAGGAATCCACTCGCTGACAACGTCATTTCCACTAGTTGGTAGGAGTGGGCCGTAATTGTCTTTGACGTACTGCTCGATTATCGCCCATTTTTCCGTGCCGGACGGCACGTTTACGTAGGTCGGCTTTACTTTTACGCTGGCGCATCCGCAGACGACCGCCGCGATGAACACGACGGCTGCTATAATTCCCATCATTTTCATATTACTTGCCTTCCTTCTTTGATCCCTCTGCGCTCTTAATTTGAGCTTTTAATTGTTCGATGAGCGCTTCAAGGTATTTGATTTGCTTTTCTTGCTCATATGCTTTCACCTTCAACTTGCCGTTTTCTTTCTTTGTTGCACCCAGTCTTTCCTTATATTGCCCTAAATCGTTTACGGATTTGAGCAATTTACCTCGACATGTTTCCAAATCAAATTTCAGGTCTTTGCATTCCATCTTTTTCGCATCTAATATTGTTTCGTACTGCTTGTTTTGCTCGCGCAGTTCGCGCAACTCCGCATCCTTCGCCTGCGCGTCCAGATTCTTTTTCTCCAGCGCGGCGAGGCGTGCTTCTGTATCGGCGGTGGTCTCGGTCTCTGTTGCGGGCTGGGTTGTGCATGCCGATAGCGCGAAAGCGCACGTCAGGCACAGTAGTATTATCGACAGGCGGATTCTCACGGTAGGCTCCTTTAATAAGTGAACATTGCTTTTCTTTTTCCGCAGATAATATCGTTCATGGCGCTGTTTTTGTCAAATATATTTACGTCCTCTCGCTTGCTTGACATTGCTGTATGGATAAGATAAACTAGATATTCTACGTAAACAAATTTACGAAACGGACGGCATGGCTAACGACGATTATAAGAACTGCCCCGCGTGCGGAGTACGCACCGGCACCCGCACTGGCAAGTGTGACGCCTGCGG
>CAYSUZ010000418.1:0-2043 GCA_964434335.1 uncultured Planctomycetota bacterium
GGCGCAACAGCTAGGCGGTTGGGCGAGTCTGCCATCTTACGACACTGAAGGCCATGATTCTATTAGGACTAGCTTCTTGCGAAGGATTATGCGAAAGAGCCTTGTTAGCACTATTTGCGAATGGGCCGCTCGCCAACACTGAATGAAGCAGCACAAAAACCATCCCGGCCTAAACCGGGATGGTTAGTTAACTGCGTTATGTCGCAAGGCGCTAGGCCTTGGTTTTTTCGGCTTTGGGCTTATAGATGCCGTGCTGCCGCAGGACTACTCCAACCTTTTCGGTCGGCGTTGCACCCTGGCTCAGCCAGTATTCTATGCGGTCGCGCTTGAGGTCGAACTTCTTTACGTTTTCCGTCTCGAACGGATTGTAATAACCCAACTCTTCAATCGGCCGACCATCGCGGCGCGTTTGTGCATCAAAAGCACAGACTCTGTAGAATGGTCTGCCTTTTTTGCCCATGCGTTTAAATCGTAATCTTACTGCCACTTGCTGAAAACCTCCGGATCAAAATAACCACAAAAATCAATACCCTCTCATCATCCGCCGAATCCCGGCATAGACCCCATTCCTTTCATCCCTTTCATTTTACCAAAAAATCCCTTATCCTTAAACTGTTTTATCATTTTTCTCATATGTTTAAATTGCTTCAACAGCCCGTTTACATCGCCCGTGCTCGTGCCCGATCCCTTTGCTATTCTGCGTTTGCGGCCCATATCGATGACCTCGGGGTGCTGGCGCTCGCGTGGTGTCATGGACTGAATAATCGCCTCTACACGGCCTAATTCCTGCTCTTCCTCTTCGCCGATCTCCATTTTGCCGCCCATTCCGGGTATCATCTTGACCAATTCGCCCAGTGGCCCCATCTTTTTCATCCGCTGCATCTGGTCGAGAAAATCCTCCAGATCGAATTTGCCCTTCATCAATTTTTTCTGCATCTTATCGGCATCCGCCTCCGATATTTCGGCCTGGGCGCGTTCTACCAGTGTTACCGTGTCGCCCATTCCCAAAATCCGCCCCGCGATGCGTTCGGGGTGGAATTCCTCGATGCGGTCCATCTTCTCGCCGACGCCGATAAATTTGATCGGCTTGCCCGTAACCGCGCGAACCGAAATTGCCGCACCACCGCGTGCGTCGCCGTCCATCTTGGTCAGAATCACGCCGTCAAGTTCGAGCTGCTCGTTAAACTCCCTCGCACTGTTGACCGCGTCCTGTCCGATCATCGCGTCCACGACCAGATATATCTGGTGCGGCTTAACCTTCTTGGCTACGTCGCGCAGCTCCTCCATCATCTCCGAATCGATTTGCAGCCGACCCGCAGTATCAATGAGAACCGTGTCGATGCCGTTCTTTTTGGCGTGTTCTACCGCGCGCGCGCAAATTTTTACGACACGCTTTTTGTCCTCGGAATACACCGGAATGTCGATCTGGGTGCCGAGCACCTTGAGCTGCTGAATAGCGGCGGGGCGCTTGACATCTGCGGCCACCATCATCGGCTTGCGCCCCTTCGAGCGCAGCTGGTTGGCGATCTTGGCGCACATCGTAGTTTTGCCCGTGCCCTGCAAGCCCGCCAGCATGATGATCGTTGGCTCGTTGGGATGGAACGGGATTTTTGGATCGGCCGGACTCATCAAGTGAATCAGCTCGTCGTGGACGATCTTTACGATCTGCTGTCCTGGCGATATGCTGCCGATGACATCCTGACCGACGGCCTTTTCGCGAACGCGCCGGATAAATTCGTTGATGACCGGCAAACTCACGTCGGCCTGCAACAGCGCACGCTTGACTTCGCGCAGGCTTTCCTTGATGTTGTCCTCGGTTAGCTTGCCGCGCGCGCGCAGCTTCTCGAAGACCTTGTTGAAATTATTTGTCAGTGATTCAAACATGTCTCATCCGTTTATTTTTTTTCGTTCATCGAGTATTTTTTTAGAAACTCTATCTCGTTTTTGAGAACTGCCTCTGCCAGCATATTCGCCAGAACCGGCACCGGCGGCATAGGCCGCTGATCCAGCCGCGCAAACAAAAGTGCCTGTGCGTCTGCCGCA
>CAYSUZ010000419.1:0-2029 GCA_964434335.1 uncultured Planctomycetota bacterium
GCTCATAGGACCGGGCGGCCGCAGAGCGCGTCGAGCGGAAACCAGCCTGCTCCAGGCAGGCCCCGACAAAACCGGCACACCAGGGTGTTTCATCGTCGGTGAAGGGCAGCTTGGCCCTTTTCCACATGGCCAGGATTTTTGGATTGTGCTTGCGGCCGGCAATTTCCCGCGTGCCCTCAAGCGAACGGGCAATCATCATCCAGGGCGGCGATTTGCCATTGCGTGTCGAAACGTTTTTCATGCCCGTATTGAACAGCAGGTTTTCCGTGACCGGGCCGACATAGGCGCGCGGACGCAGCCCCCGACTTTTCTTGAAGGCGATGATCGCAGCGTCGGTTTTCGGCCCTGATACGCCGTCCAGCGGCCCTGGGTTATAGCCACGCGCAAGCAGCTGCCGCTGGAGCTCCAGCACAGTATAGGTCATGGTGATTTCTCCGGTTGAAAAATTGAGGTAATGCCAGGCCAGCGCGAAACACACTGGGCATTGATATGCGCCGTCCCTAAGCTCGAAAGCAGTTCTGAATTTATGGGGTGGCTATGTGCAGACCGGTTTTGATACTCGGTGTTTCCATGACCCTGGCTGGCTGCCAGACCTCATTCGACGAAATGTCGCAGGAAGAAAAGAACGCATTGATCCAACAAAAGGGCGATGACTGCAAAGCCTTCGGCTATAAGCCCGGCACCACGGATTTTGCGAAATGTATCCAGACGTTCGTTATCGAGCGCGACCGGAAAATCAGCCCGCACCAAGCTGCAGCCGCCGCATCGCGTCCGCGTTATTGTAATGACTACGGTGGATCGGCTGTGTGTTTTTAGGCTCCGGAGCCATTGATCTGGAACCTCTGAACGGCAGCTACGAGTCCATTGTTGCGGTCCATATTTGACATCTCCTCTCGGCAAATGGATAGTCGTTCCATGACTTTATTTGGAATTTTGCATTTTGTTTTAATGCTTGGCTCACTTGGACTTGGTGTAGTCATCTTTCTAATTCCAAAGGGGACTCCCCGGCACAAGCGATTGGGGCGCTTCTTTGTTGCGGGAATGATGTTGTCAAATGTTGTCGTCCTCGGCCTTTACAAGGACACGAACCAGCCCGGAATTTTCCATTTTCTGGCAATTTTAAGCTTAGTCTCACTGGTGGGTGCAATCGCCTTGGTGCGAATGCCGGGAGCAAATACGGGTCGCCGCATTGCGCACGGCCACGTTATGCTTTGGTCATATGGTGGCGTCGTAGCAGCGGGGCTCGGTCAGAGCGCCACAGCTCTAAATTTTCCTCCGTGGCCGATTATCTTGATGAGTTTTCTGGTGGTTGCGCTCATTGCATACCGAACTAATTTCGCAGGAGTGCTTGACGGTAGATAAGTCCGCATTGCTGCCATTTGGCACCTTCAGATTTAGGTGCTCCGCCCCGCTAAACCTCTGAATTGATCGCAGTCAGAGCCGACTGGGATTTGATCGGCCACTCGAAACGACCGTCTTATATAGTAAAAATGGCAATACCTGCAAAGTCACTGGCCACAGGCGCTTGTTAGCGGTCATCCTTTCCAACCCCCTCTTTCGGTTGTTTCAGCTGCAACGACGTGCGCGCGCCGCTCGAGCGGCTGGCCGTGTGCGTCCGCCCGGCGATGCGGTAGATTCCGTCTACGCCCGCCCGCGCGCCTGTCAACACGAACAGCGCCTCGGCCTGGGCATGCGGCGCGATGTCGATCACCACGCTGCCGCTGCCCGCCTGATCATCGGCCTCGTTTTTTCGCGATTGCGCCACCTGCTTCGCCTGGTCCTTATCTTTCGCGATGGTGCGAATCCGGTTGACCGATGCCGGCAGGCCGCGGTCGTTATACAAGCTTACCGATTCCATTTCGATCCGGCTGGTTTCCCTGTCCAGGTAACGCACCTCGATTTTCGTAAAGTCATTGCGCCCGGTCGTGGGCGATATGGCCCAGCTTATGACATTGCCGCCATTGGCACTGCCGAGCACCGGCGGCAGGCCGAGATCCTTGCCGCGTGGCACGAACACCGCCCTGTCCTG
>CAYSUZ010000420.1:0-2026 GCA_964434335.1 uncultured Planctomycetota bacterium
AATTTTTTTCGGCTGCGGCTTGTTTTCTTTGCAGGTGTCGCGGTGCGCGTTTTCGTGCCCGGCGACTTTGCCTTTAAACCTGCGTTGCGCCGCAACAGCGGCAGAAGCCTGCTTTGCAATTCGGTCTTGCTGAGGAATTTCTTAAAGCCACCCGATAGCAGGTCGTTATTTTTTTGCGGTGGAAATTGATCGCTCAGTACTATAACTTCAAGATCGGTTTTGAGTGCTTTGAGCATTGAGGGGAACAGCGCCCGGTCTACGCCTATGGTGGCCATGTCGCTGTCGATAAGAACGATGTCGAATGTGCGTTTGCGCTTCATCGCTCGGAAGGCTGCCCAGCGGTCTGAATATGCTGCCAGGCTAAAGGGCGATCCACGCAAAATGTCATTGACGGTCGATTGAATTTCCTGATTGGTTTCCACCAATAATACGTTTCGTTTTTGGGCCACGAGTCACCTCCTTGCGACTCCCATTGCCGGGCAGTTGCTCCCGGTAATCTAGTTGTTCTGGCCTGTTGATGGACTGAATTGGTAAGTAGCGGCGTGTATGCTTTTTCTCCCGCGTATCCCCTTGCAGTCTGCGTAAAGACAGGCCCCGTCTCCCAGGTGCTTTACTTATACCGTGCTAAGGGAGGTAACACGCGAAAACTTTTCTTCGACACCGGCCAGAGTTTCTCTTGCCTGTGTCTCGGAGAGGCCCAGCACTACTCCCGTTTCGCGCAGAGAAAGACCCTCGTGGTAGGTCAGCGTGAGAACAAGTTTTTCGATCCTGGAAAGCTTGCGCAGTACACTGCGGCGGACCGGATCGACGGTCGAGGTGTTGCCCGGATTGATTGTGCAGTTTTGTGAAAACATAATTCTTCTCCCCATGAATGTTGATCACACACACCATTGTCTGTAAGTCTGAAAGCGAGAGACGGTAGTTCGTCCCCAAGGAGGATTCTCTAATTTGGCAGGAATATCGGATGATTTTACGATTCACAGATTTGTTCGCATCAACGATATTCGCGCTCCGTCTCCAAACTGCTTCTGACAATTTCTGACTCGATGACACGTTTTGTCAGGCAACAGGCGCTCGCTACTTGTCATTTCCAGTATTACGTCATCATACATCGCAAAGTCTGTACCGTTTCTGTCCCGTCTAAACCCCGAAATTTGCTAATCACCATTATTATAAGGAGTTAAATGCATTGTGGAAGGGGATGTTTTTTTCACACTTTCATTTTGAAAATTATTTGTGTATACTTCGGGTTACTCGCAATAGGGCGGTTTTCCTTAAGCACTTGTTGTGATTGGCATTACGTTTTTGGCCGAGTCCTGGTCATATTTCACTGTATTGCGTAACACATTTATAAACAACCAGTTAAAGTGTATCATTGCGTATACGCTTTTGTGCTGACCACAGTCAAGCAATATTCTTGCGGCATACAATATATAGGTGCTTGAAAAAAAACTCCGCAACATATCGTATTTTGATGGATTCTAACTTGACTTTTGTCGATAAGGTGATAGAGTTGATCCGTGGGTTGTGGCGTATACAAAGAGGAGCGCATTTCACAGCACTCCGACCCCGTAGCGGTTCACACTTCTTTTGTTTAAGACTTGAATATTGTATAACCCTTCAGTCACCATTATTACTTGAGAATCGTAAATACTTCATATTCGAAGGGAGAGCGGCATGCATATCGATAAATTTTACGACAGCGTCAACAACAACCAACGGCTTGATATTCTTGATATTGTAAAAGGCGATAAACCTTCGGAAGACTATTTTATTATTAGGGACAATGACGGTGACGGGAAATTCAAAGTTATGGTTGCGGCTGTGGCGGAGAATGACTGGGATATTCTCGAAGCAATCCTAACTGGCCAGCGCCAGCCGCTGGTTTTGGAGCACATGACTCGCATTGTTGGTTATTACAGCAAGGTCAAAAACTGGAATCGTTCAAAACTCGGTGAATTGCGCGACCGCCAGGCTGGGAACTACAGAATTTCCGAGCCGGTGCAGAAGCCTGATGTCGAAAAAA
>CAYSUZ010000421.1:0-2021 GCA_964434335.1 uncultured Planctomycetota bacterium
CGTTCGGTACTGGCGTTTTTGCCCGGATATTCACGGCAAAAGAAATTCTACGAGCTTCTCGGCGAGATCGCGCAGGACTGGCGACCCGACGGCGAGTTCTACGACGTGACGGATGTAACGCTGCCCTTCGACTGCGATGCCGCCGAGATCGCGGCCCTTCGCAAGGTGCTCGCCGAACAGATGCGCGTCGCTCGCGTTGCCCTGAGCGCGGTAAGTACGTTGCCGATTCATCCTTGTCGGATGCGGCGGTTGCTGGATAATACCGCCAACAAAGCGGTCATGCTTTTTGAAGAAGTCGCTGGATTGCTGCGCGTGATGATCGAACGCTACGGACAGCACGAACTCGAAATCGTAGCGGACAAACAGGGTGGGCGTCATTATTACGGCGACCTGCTGGCGCTGGCATTTCCCATGGCGCGGATTGTGGTGCTTCAGGAAAGTCCCGCATGTAGCACCTACGAGATCGAAACACAGCAAGGCCGCGCGCGCCTTTCGTTCAAAGAAAAAGGTGACAGCGCGCACTTGCCGACGGCGCTGGCATCGATGCTTAGCAAATACGTGCGCGAAATTTTTATGGAGAGTTTCAACCGATACTGGGAGCGGCTTGTGCCGGGCATCAAGCCCACCGCAGGCTATCCCCGCGACGCGGCACGCTTTCTCGACGAGATTGACCCGCATCTGAAAAACAGCAACTTTGACTTGGGCACACTCGTCCGATACAAATAATATGGAGAAATTGATGATCAAAAACGACAAAGCGGATCGCCAAAAAGCACTTGAAATTCGCCGACGTTATCGCGGCATTCTTGGCGTAGAGGCACGCATGCCTGTCAAAGACAAACTTGCGCTAAGCCTCGTCTATACACCCGGCGTGGCCGAGCCTTGTCGTCGAATAGCCCACAACCCCGAAACGGTATACGACTATACCTCGAAAAAATCCAGCGTCGCGCTTCTCTCCAACGGTGCCGATTTTCTTGACATGGGCAAGATTGGATCGATGGCGATGTTGCCGGTGCTTGAGGGCGAAGCCGCGATCCTCAGCGCTTTGGGCAACGTCAGCGCTACGCCGATATGCGTCGACAGCGCCGATCTTGCTGACATGGCCTTCGTAATTAAAAACATAGCGCCAACCTTCGGCGCCATGGCGGTGTTGGGCATGAGCAGCGACGATTTCGAGGAAATGAAATTCGATCTTCAGTGCGACGTGCCGCTCATACGCTACGAAGACGTCATTGACGGCGTGTTCAAAGATCGCGGCGAGCTTGATGTGCGTGGTCGATTTGCCGCTTCGTTTTGCGTGATGCCCGGTTACATGCGCGCACTCCTTGCCGCGCGACCGCGCAAGGCCGTGCCGCTGGCATATTATTCTGCTGCGAGGGAACTCGAAAGTGTTTCGCTGGTCCGCGGCGCGAACCGCTTCATCGATTTTACATTGACTGCTATGATCGCTCGCACATGCGCCGACGCATTTGTTTCCTCGGGCGCGGCTGCTGTTGCTGCCGACACAGGCGTTCTGACCGAGCGAATTATGCGCGAAACCTACGAGTCACGTTCTAGCGTTATCACTCGCGCCAAGGCTGCATGGTCCGCTGCCGACCTTTCCCAGGGCGGACTGGATCTCTATCACCGCTACGGAGGCTCGATAGCTACTCGCAGCAAATTGCCCGTCATCGATCGATACAGCGTCTCGCTCATCGCCGCGCCCGGCAGCCTCTGGGCCGCCGAAGAGGTTGCCAAAGACCCCGCCAAGATCACCGAATGCTCTTCAATCTCAAACAGCGTTGCTGTTGTTACTGACGGCACGGCTGTGCTGGGACTGGGCGATATTGGCTCGCAGGCAGGAATGCCGGTGATGGAGGGCAAGTGCGTTTTGTTCAACAATTTTGCCGGAGTCGACGCTTTGCCGATTTGTCTGGCGACAAAAGATACCGACGAAATAGTCCGCACGCTCGAACTCATCGGCGGGACTTTTGGCGGCATCAACCTCGAAGATATAACCGCGCCGAAGTGTTTCGAGATCG
>CAYSUZ010000422.1:0-1984 GCA_964434335.1 uncultured Planctomycetota bacterium
GCGAGCATGTCGGCGGCTGCATCGCTGGCGGGCGCAAATATCTCCACGTCAACAACAAAGGCGACTACGAAGCTTGTGTCTTCTGCCACTATTCGCAGGACAACATGCGCGACAAGTCGCTGGTCGAGGCCCTGCGCGGTGAGTTCTTCACCGAATTCCGCAGCCGTCAGCCTTTCAACAAAGACCTCCGCAGGCCGTGCCCGATGATTGACAACCCGCATCAGCTCCGCGAGGTCGTTGCCAAGACCGGCGCACACGCCACGCACGAAGGTGCCGAGACAATGATAACAGATTTCGCCAACCCGCTCGACGTATACGCCAAAGCCTTCGGCGAAGTCCTCAAGGACGGCCCCGTAACCAAGTACAAAATCCACGCATAGGCGCGCAGAAATGAGCGCTTCCGAAAATAACGACGCCACGAACGGCGGCAGGCGGCAGTCCGGCCTGCGCCGCAAGTTTGGCGTGATTGCTTCATATGTCCGCCGACGCCCCATCTGGTGCACCTGGCAGGTAACCTATCGTTGCAACTTCCGCTGCGACATGTGTTCCTACTGGTCAACCCCGCACGACAAACCCGAACAGTCGCTGGCCGCATTCGAAACAGGTTCGCACAAACTGGCCGACGGCATCGGCAATCTGATGATTAGTCTGGCGGGCGGCGAGCCGCTGCTGCGCGACGACATCGTCGACATCGTCGGCATCCTCTCCGCGCGGCATCTGCCGATGGTTACGACCAACGGCTGGCTGGCGACAAAAGAAAAGGCCCGTGCGATGTGGCAGGCCGGTCTCTACGGCGTCAGCGTTTCGCTCGACTTCGCCAATGCCGACCGGCACGACAAAGGCCGCGGCGTGAAGGGCGCGTTTGACAGAGCCGTGCAAGCGCTGGATCATTTTTCTTCGACCCGCGAAAAATCGCGCCAAAAGGTCAACCTCATGACCGTCCTGCGCCATGACAATCTCGACGAGATCGAGTCGCTCATCAAACTTGCCGCCGAGAACCACGCCTACTTCATGCTCCAGCCCTACTGCGAGATGAAGACCGGCGATACGAAATTCACCCCCGCGCGCGACGCTGCGACCAAGCTGCTGGAACTCAAAAAACTCTATCCGAATTTCCTGAGCAACACCGAATTTATTCGCCGCTTCCCGCAGGCCGCCGAGAGCGAAGTGCCCGGCTGCGTGGCGGGGCGTTCGTTTTTCAACATCGACACCAACGGCGACATCTCGCGCTGCGTGGAATTCCGCAACCAGCCTATTGCCAATCTCGCCCGTGACGATGTCGGCGAAATCATGCGTCGCCTGCGAAAAGCTCATCGCACCAATGACTGCAACGCCTGCTGGTACAACTGCCGCGGCGAAATCGAAGTCATGTACACAGCGCGCGGAGTGCTCGACGCCATACCCAAACTACTTAATGGATAATTTTTCCCGCGCCGCTGCGAGAAAACAGAAGATCAAGATGAGCAAAGACGAACAACAAAATCTGGAATTGATAGACTGCCTCTGCGCCGCGCAAAATCGGCCCGAAGATTTGGCCGCACGTATGGCGCTGGTCGGCGCGTATCATCGCAACGACCAGACCGAACGCGCGCTCGAAGAACTTGCCGTCATGGAGGGCCAGTTCCCCGATGAGCCGCAGGTCTACGCCGCTCGCGGAAAAATTCTCGCCCGGGAATCCCAGTGGGCCGAAGCAGTAACGGCCTATCACGCGGCGATCGAGGCCGGGGGGCGCACGCACGAAATTTACCACAGTCTCGGCCTGGCCCATCTCAACGCGAACCAGCACGACGATGCCAAACGATCCTTCAGCGCCGCCGTTGCGATTAATCCCCGCTTTGTCGAGTCGCTTCTGTGCCTGGCGTCGATCCTTTTCGAAGAAGGCGAGCACACTAAAATTATCACGCTACTCGAAGGCTTGCTCAGTCTGCACGGCGAGAACCCGCGCATGCTGCATCTGCTGGCGGCGGCCTGTGCCAAGGTCGGC
>CAYSUZ010000423.1:0-1975 GCA_964434335.1 uncultured Planctomycetota bacterium
CTCACAAAGCTCGACATCCTTTTTGCACCAAGAATCTTTGTAAAGGGTTAGCGGATCAACGTTAGCCATCTTTAATACTCCAAAAAACATATAATAAAAACACTTCTAAATTATCTCATACAAGCCCAACATATTCAACGGCAAAGCATTACTTGCGCAGAGCGGCGAGGAGTGCCTCGATGTCGGCGGGGAGGGGCGCGGTGAAGGTGATTTTTTGCTTGGTGGCGGGATGGGTGACGGTGAGTTTCCAGGCGTGCAGCGCCTGCCGAGTCATCATGGCGTGCCTCGGCCCGGCGTTCGGTCGGCCATTTATGCGGTTGTACGCGGGATCGCCGACGACAGGCGTGCCGACGTATTCAAGATGCGCGCGTATCTGGTGCGTGCGCCCGGTGTGCAGCGATACGGCCAGCAGAGCCGCGTCGCCAAAGCGTTCCAGCACCTCGTACTCGGTGTGCGCGTGTTTGGGCGCAACCGCGTCGTCGGCGCAGGTCATCAGCTGCCTGTCGCGCGGGTCGTAGCCGATATGCACCTTGATCTCGCCGGTGCGGGCGGCGGGCGCGGGGCTGACGACGGCGAGATAGGTCTTGTCGACGCGCCGCTGCATGAACTGGCGGCTGATGTGCGTGTGGGCGAAGGGATTTCGCGCCGTGGCGATGACGCCGGTGGTGTTTTTGTCGAGCCGGTGGACGATGCCGGGATTGATGTTGTCGGTATTGGGCGCGCCGCGCAGGATATGATGGATTATCCCGTTGGCCAGCGTGCCGGTCTGGTTGCCGCGACCGGGGTGGATGATGATGCCGGGCGGTTTGTTTAGCACGAGCAGGTCGTCGTCTTCGTGGAGGATTTCGAGCGGGATGGCTTCGGGCACGATGACGCGGTCGGGCATTTCGGGCAGGCTCAGGCGGATGACGTCGCCGGTTTTGAGCGTGTAGCTGGGCTTGCGCGGGAGGTCGTTGACGAGGACTTCGCCTTCGCGGATCATGCGCTGGAAAAATGCGCGCGAGATGTTGCTGAAGCGGCCTACGAGATGCGCGTCGAGCCGGGGAGTGCCGGGGGCGCGGCTGAGCGCGACCTCAATATCGCGGAAAACGGCGGTATCGTCCTCAGGCTCGATCTCGCCGGATTCGATCTGCTCGCGGACGCGCTTGCGCCAGTGCGAGTTGATGAACTTCTGATCCATCAGCTTGTTGCCGACTTTATTTTTGTCTTTCTTCGCCATGATTGACAATATCTTACCATGAATCGCAGGCTGGGGACAGGCATCGCGGGCCAAAATGAAAAGCCCCCGCGCAAACGGGGGCTTTTGTATGCAATACCGGGAGTCGGATTCGAACCGACGACCTGCGGGCTATGAATCCGCCGCTCTAACCGACTGAGCTATCCCGGCCAATGTCTTTGGGACAGAAATATACCAATTTTTTTTGAGAATGCAAGCCTCATTCCAGCAGCGCTACTCGAACAATTTGCTGACCGACTCGCCGATGTGGATGTTGCGGATGGCCTCGGCGAACAGCGGCGCAACGCTAAGCACCGTGAGGAATGGACGGCGGAACTTCATCTCGATAGGTACAGTGTTCGTCACGAAAAGTTCCTCAACGCCCGCCTTCTCCAGCCGCTCCACGGCCTTGCCCGAAAAACACGGATGCACGCACGAGGCGTAAACCTGGTTCGCGCCGTTGCGTCGCAGCGCCTGAACCACCTGCGCCATCGACCCGCCGGAAAGGATTTCGTCGTCGAAGATAGCCGCAGTCCTGCCCTCGACATCGCCGATCATGTGCTCGATCTTGGCGTTTTCGTCGTCGGCAGCGCGGCGCTTGTCAAATATCGCCAGCGGTTTCTGAAGCCTGCCAGCAAGTCCACTGACCCACTTCGTCGCTCCCGCGTCGGGCGCAACGATGACCACTTTTTCAATACCCTTGTCCTCGAAGTGATTCGAAAGCAACGGGCGCGCGTCGAGCTGGTCGACGGGAATGCG
>CAYSUZ010000424.1:0-1971 GCA_964434335.1 uncultured Planctomycetota bacterium
CAATATGTTTCGGGATTTGAGGCAAAAAAAGTGGTTGGCCGCTCAAAATCATCGTTCGCTGTTTCTACCTCGGCAGTATCGATGTTGGTTATGAAATCGTAATATCCGCGCCCTTCCTTTTTGGCCGCCATCTCGACAAGTTCTTGTCTGAAGGACAAATAGTACTCCATAAGCCTCTCATTCGATATGCTTGGCTGGTTCAAAACAGATCTCTCGAAATACGTCATAGAATCCTCGCCCGTCAGCCATCCATTGCTCTTGCATTCTTCGTATAATTGGGTTCCGGGATATGGATAGAAAACCGAGAGTTGTACGAAATTAGGATTGATGCGGCGCACCAGGGCGATAGTTTCTTCGATCATTTCGGGTGTTTCGTACGGCAAACCGAACATCGCATACGCGTAAGTACACATGCCGATTTTTTCGGCGTAGTCGTATACTTCGATGATTTTCTCGTTACTCATTTTGCGATTAAGCACGTGCTCGCGCATCCATTCGTTGCCGCTCTCTATGCCGATCCTCATCATATAGCAGCCGGCGTCCTTCAGTGTATCAATCATGGCTTTGTCCAGGGTGTTTATGCGCGCCAGAGCACTGAATTCGATGCCGATTTCTTCTTTATAGACCTTGCAAAAATCACGCACCCACTGCTTGTTTTTTGTAAAGGTTTCATCCTGAAACGCAAGTCTGTTTATCTTGGGATATTTGGCGATGTTGTGTTTGATTTCAGCTATGACCGTCTCTATGCTGCGTGTGCGAACTGCCTGGCCTTTACCTTTGTAAAGACGGTTGAGGGATGGATTGCAGCAATATGTGCATTGATACGGGCAGCCCCGCCCCGCCATAGGCTGTAATTCGATTCCGTCATAGTCCTTGAACAACTCTTCAAGTTTAAATATCTCCAGATCCATCGGAGGAAGGTCGTTAATGTCGTAATCAATCGGTCGGATGGGATTGCGTTTGATTTCGCCGTCTTTCTTGACCCAGAGATTGCCGATGTCGGAATAATCCTCGCCGTGTTCAATACAGTTGGCTATCTCTACCATGGCCTGGTCGCCTTCTCCACGACAAAGCACATCGACGCTTTTCTGTGCTATTACTTCCTCGGGAACCAAAGTGGCGTGCACACCTCCGAATATGATCGGGATATCGTAGTGAGCCTTGAGGATATCCGCCAGTCTAATGCAATACGGGAACTGATTAGTTGTTACCGAAAACGCTATCATGTCTGGCACCGTCTCCTGTTCGTAGAGACGCAAAAAACATTCTTCATCAAGGATGTCGGCAATGCGCAACAGCGATGTTTCGTGACCGGCCTGTTTCAATAATGCGGAAAGACAACCAATGCCTGTATGTGTTGATGTTTGTGGGATGGTAGTGCCCACATCCGTCCAAACGAATAAAACTCTCATTCGTGCCTCCGTGTCAATATAAGCCCAAAACAAATTAAGGATTACGAGTAATTATCGGATGCTAAAACCAGAATCTTTACCGTTCTTGGATTATACCATGAATACGGACGCAAATCCAGATATGGCAGCACTATCTCGCAAGTGGAAAAGAGGCATGAATTATCTCAGGGCGGAAAAAGCAATCGTCGCAGCGCCAAGTATTCCGGCATCGTCGCCGAGTTTGCCTCGGACGATTTTGCAGACTGCGTAGGCTGAAGGAGTGGCGATCTTTTTGGCTTCCGAACGAAGCGGCCTCATCAGGCGATTGCCTGCTTTGGCTAATCCGCCTGAAATTATAATCATATCCGGATTAAGGATATTGATTATGTTGGACACGCCTATTGCCAAATAACGCGCAGTTTCGTTGAGGACTGCGATGGCCGTTTCATCGCCGCTTTTCGCGGCTCGATTGATGATGTGAGATGTTATATTCGCCAATTTTCCATCGGCGAGTTTGAAGATAAGCGAATTTTTGTTTTTGCGGAGATGATTCTTCGCAGTGCGTACCGCCCCGCTTGCC
>CAYSUZ010000425.1:0-1970 GCA_964434335.1 uncultured Planctomycetota bacterium
ATGCTGCGAATAATTCCTATGGAAGTGGGACCGCCGCTGATGTTGGAGACCATTCCTGATGTGCGGCGTATGTTTTCCGTCGCAGCGGGATTGTTGAATACTTGGCTGACCGTGTTTGCGGCGGAATGATAGAGCAGGGTGCTCTTTTTTTCAATTGGGATACTTTCATCTTTGAGGATGAATGTAAGATTTTGCTCCAGATATTGCAGGAATTTCTTGCGGTCGTCTGTTGCTATATAAAACCGCCCCTCATCTTTTTTGCGCAGATGGTCGGCGTTTTGTTGCGTAAAGGGCATGCCTTGTTTGCGATATAGAACGTACCCGGAACCATCCTGTGCATTGATGAACAGGTCGAAGTTCAATACCGTATCGACACGCAGGCTTTCAACCAGCGCTGGAACGTAGGCTTTATGCGATATACTCCCGTTTGACGCATCATGATCTTGTATCATTGTGGGGGTGTTCATTATTCCTCCTTGTAAAATGTTATCGGTTGAAGTTTGCGTATTCTTGACAAAGTCGCGGCGGATTTCTTGACACAGCCCGCCCGGCGGCTAGAATGCCTTAATTCCTTACCGATTTCAGGTGAAACGTGAACGCACAAAAAACCAAATACTTTCTGCTGGCGATACTCGTTGTTGGCGCCTTACTTCGTCTATCGGCCTACGATGCCTGTTCTTACGCCAACGAAGAAATTGTCGTCATTAACACCTCCGAAGAGAAAATCGTTGCGGAATCCGGTGCCTGGGACGCCCTTGTTAGTCAGGCGTTGTATCTGAAACTGCTTGTTCAGTGGCGCACTGTTTTTGCAACGGAACTTTGGGATCGCCTGCCATCGCTGCTTTTTGGGATTGCTGCGATATGGCTGACGTATCTTTTTGTGGCGGAGGTTCTGCGTTTTGCTACTAGCTCCGGAGAAATCCGCAAAACTTCTCTGCGATATGCTCCATTATTTGCGGCGGTCTTTGTTGCGCTCAATCCGGCGCTGATCTCCCTTTCATGGCAGCTCAACCCTTACGCTCTCCTGCCAGCCATTGTTGCTCTGTCGATGCTGGCCTTTGCTAAGGTGCTCCGCGAATCCTTTACGCCTGAACAATTGAAAATCAGGCATACATTGCCGTGGCTTCTGGTATGGCTGCTGGTGGGTGTGATCGGTTGTGCCATTCATCCGTATTTTGCGCTTATTGCTATTGGCCAGGCCATTGCCTCGGGCTTTTTGCTGTCGCGTAACAAGAAGATGATTCTGCCCCTGGTGATATTCGCGCTGATGAGCGCCTCTGTTGCCTGGATGGTGATGGCCAATGCTGCTGATGCAATTGACGGAAGCATTTTTAGTATTGCGCATAAGGCCGACGCACAGGGCTTGCTCAAAATATTTAATGCCGGATATCTTGTTCTTTCCGAGCAGACGCGTGAGATGTGGTACGGTGTGGCGATGCTTGCTGCGGCTGCCTCTATCTTCGGTGTTGCTTTATTTTCGCTGTTTTTCCGTCCCGGGCAAAGCAATCTGCGCGATTTTTGTCTGCCGGGCATGATTCCCGCGCTGGCTGTTTTTGTTATCGCGCCTGTGATTTTACTGCCGATGACGACCCCGGCCCTTATTGTCGCGATTGTTCCTGTCATTATGGCGGCAGCTGCGGGCGGCGTGTGTGGGTGGGGGAGTCGAAGGGCGATGGCCGGAATGATGATTGCTGTTGTGCTGGTCTCGCTAATTGCGTTCGGATTTTCGCTGCACGAGAGGTATGCACAGCCCGATTACCGACCCGTTGCAAAACACCTCAATCAAAACGCCGGAGATGCGCCGGTAGTCCATCTCTCGCTCGAAACGTTCAAGTATGTTGGCATTTATCACGACGATTTGGTTGACCAGAGATGGCGTCCTCTTTGGCTGGCTAGCAGGCCGGAGTTGCGAGGGAGCATCATTGACGCTGGGGGGGAGTTGTTTGTTGTCATCGAATCTGTCTTAATTG
>CAYSUZ010000426.1:0-1960 GCA_964434335.1 uncultured Planctomycetota bacterium
AGTTCGTAGCGAGGCACGGGGGTCTGTGCAAGATTGTGAAATTCGTCCGAACGGTAACAAGCAGCCGCGCAGCCATTCTCGAAATCTTCCAGAAATCTCGGAAGTGTCGCTTCGGCTTCGTTTAGCACAAGGTGATCGATCTGCGGGTAGTCTTCAGGATTCGCCGTAAAGAGCGGCCCGCCTGCAACGGTTTTGAGGCCCGCATCGACACATTGGTTGATGACTTCGGAGGTGGATACTTTCTGAACGGCCATCGCACTGATGAGGGCAACATCGGCCCAGCGCAGGTCTTTTTCTTTTAGAGTGGTAACGTTCATATCAATAAGTCGCAGCTGCCAGGTTTTTGGCAACATCGCCGCGACAGTCAATAGTCCAAGCGGCGGCTGTGTGGCCCGTTTTGCTATGAACTTGAGTGCGTGTCTAAAGCTCCAGAATGTATTTGGGCATTTCGGATAAATGAGTAGCGCGTTCAAGAATTATTCTCCTGTGTGGATATGCCTTGAGCCAGGCATTCCGGATCGTCCTCGGCTGGCGAGGAGTCATCTGGGGTCAATTTGGTTTCCGCAATTGCGTCAAGCGGCGTGGGTATAGGCTGAGTTCGCAGCCATTGCAAGTAGGCTTTGCGACGCTGTTCAAGTTTTTTCATGCTCCATCGCATAGCGACATTCATCCCTATATAAAGCACCGGCATGCCTTTAAACTGCGCAGGCATTCGTCTGGCGATGGAAGACCATGACAGGAACTCACGGCAAAAGGCCATATGCTTCTCGCCAAGTTCTTCAACGCTCATATTTTTCGGCTGGAAACATATCGTCTGATGGTCGTAGTAGGCCCAGTTGGTATGCAGTATGCGATTCTCTCGTTTAAGGCGTTCGAACAGTTCCGTCCCCGGATAGGGAGTCAGCATGTTGGCGGATATGGTGGGCACGGAGTTGCGCATCAGGAAGTCCAGCGTGCGCTCGAACACAAGCGGTGTCTGGTCGTCGAGTCCAAAAATCAGCGACGCGTGGAACAGGATTCCCGCGTCCCGACAACGTTTAACCGCCTCGTCATATTGCTCCATTGAGCCAAGCGATTTGCTAAGCCCTGCGCGTGCTTCTGGCTCTATCGTCTCGACACCGACGAATACGCCCTTAAGCCCGGAGCGAACTGCGGCGGTAAACAATTCCTCGTCGAGTATGAAACGCACGGTCGCCTGGCCGCACCAACGCTTGTGAAGCGGCTGTATGGCTTCAAACAAAGCGAGCGAATAAGCACGATCAGAGCCAACATTGTCGTCAAGGAACATGATAAATTTGGGATTGTTGCGGGCGATGTCCGAAACGATATGTGGGATAGGAACGTGGCGCGCTTTGTGTCCGTATAGTTTGTGGACACAGCAGAACTCGCAGTTATAGACACATCCGCGTGTAGACATTACCGGCATTACATATGGAGGCAGCCCCAAGATACGTTTCGGCGTTTTGCGAATTGGGAAAGGCGACTTTGAAAGATCGGGCTGTTCGTTACGATAGACCTGCTGTAAGCAGTCGTTTTGCGCGTCTTGCACTATCTGCGGCCAGACGCCCTCGGCCTCGCCGATTACGATGGCATCAGCATGTTGTGCCGCCTCATCTGGCAACACCGATGGATGCACGCCGCCCAGGATAACTTTCGCACCACGCGCCTGAAATTGGCTCGCAAGTGTGTATGCCCGTTCGCTGTTTGCGGTCATAGTCGTCATGCCGACTAGGTCCCAATTTTCGACGCTTGGCAGATCCTCGAACTCTTCCTCGATAATGCATATTTCATGTCCGGGCGGTGTCAGGCCTGCAATCACCGACAGAGACAACTGCGGTATGCGTAACCATGTCGACGTTTTTTGATGGATGGAGTTACGGGGAGATACCAAAAGAATTCGCATGGTCTCAATCCTTGATAAAGGGATGCAAGCGTTAGCGCCAAAAACGCATTTCGACAT
>CAYSUZ010000427.1:0-1960 GCA_964434335.1 uncultured Planctomycetota bacterium
CGCTTTACGATTTCGCCGACATCGAAAGTTACGATCCCGACGGAAAGTATTACAAATTTGCCAATGATGAATGTAATTATTTCGCGGGGCCGCAGGGCGAGGCGCTTGGCAACTGGGCGACGGAATGGCAGGAGTCCCACCAGCGCGGCATCGATTGGTATACGTGTCACAGCGCACACACCCAGCCGCTCAACGCCAACCAAAAAGCCTACGCTGCGTGGGCGCTGTGGGTGAGGATCGCGAAAGAACTTGCTCCAAAAGATAATTAACCCCTTTTAACCGCAGAGCCGCAGAGAGCGCAGAGGATTTTTTTGGATTTTTGTACAGATGTGACAGTATATGGTTATGCTATGTACTGATTGTTTTTACTTGCATATAACGAAAGGAATCTACGATGCTTCAATGGGATCCGCCGGAATTTAGACTGGAATTCAAAAATGCCCTAACGAGTTGCATAGAGAAACTTGGACTGAGGCCCGATGATATTCAAGCAGATTATTTTTCTCCTTTGGATGAAGATAATAATCATTCCGAGGATGTGGATGATTTTCATTATGTTGTAACTCCTGATGAAGCGTGTAAGGTTTGGTTGCCATATGCTGATGATGACGGTTATGATATTACGTACGGGGGTCTTGTTGATGTTCTACAAGAGGCATTGAGTGCTGAATTGGTTGATCATGTGGAGTGCTGGAGTAAAAACAGATATTTACTCCGTGTTACAGCCGACATAGAGTCTATGGCGATATTAGACCATTATCTTCGTGACTCAAATACAAAGGCATTTGAAACGCAGAATAAGATCGAAAATGACCATATAACATGTTCAATAGTTAATGGTTTTACCGTTTTTGGATTGTTGATTACTGCTAAAAGGAAATGGGGTAAACACGACCTTCCTGTAACGTTCGAGGAATATTTTATTCAAATAGAATTCCCTGAGAGTGTAACGAGAGAATTAATTCGCGATTATGCAGAAGCATATACGTTCGAACTTAGTTCGACTGTTAACACTCATCTTACTCGCTTTCCAAGGCCTGAACTAGAATCGGATTCAGATGATGAGTTTTGGCTTTTATATAACAAGCAGCAAATTCCCAATACAAATAATCTTCGCCCGTTGCTGCTGGGTAAAGGAATGGTTTCGCTTCTCCGCTTATACAATCAAACACTATCTATTTTTAATCCCGATGTTGCCATATTGTTTTTCACAAAAGCGATAGAGTATGTAACACCGACAATAGTGCGGCGCAACCTTACGGAATCGGTTCAAAATAAACTTTCCACACCACGAGCATTGCAACCCGATGCCGATTTTGTTTTGGAATTGGCAGAAGTGTTTCAGGGGAATCGAGCAAATCAACAAGATAAGAAGGGAATGGCTCTTACCATTATGCAATGTTGCGATGCCGGAGATTTAAGATCTGTTTCACCGCCATTTCTCACTCAATTGGTAAATTTGCCCCTTCAACACAGTAAGCAACAACGCAACGATGCGCTCACAAAATTCGCCAATGCGTTATCGGCGACTCGTAACGAAATTGCTCATGCAAAGGCAAATTACAAACCTACGGGCGAAGAATGCCCAGAGGATCAGATGGAGCAGTTCGTTAAACTTGTAAACATTGCTGCGCAACAGGTGATTCGATGGTTTGACCGATGTCCCGAAGATTTGCGCATAGTGTGATTGGAAAACATCTTTGTAGAATTGGGGAGAGCTTAAAAATACTCCGTGTCCTCTGTGTTCTCTGTGGTGAAAAAAAGAGAAAAATCTCTGCGGTAGGATAAGATGGTATTTTTGCGAAACAGCTTAAAAATTTCCCGAACTTTTGTCGATAACACTTCAATGATATTGACACAAACATTTGCCGCCGTGGATTGGCATTTTGGCATCAACGATCCTGATGCGTTTGGCTGGATCGTCTTTGCAGGCTATATCGTTGCGACTTTTTTGTGCGTT
>CAYSUZ010000428.1:0-1955 GCA_964434335.1 uncultured Planctomycetota bacterium
GGCCTGCTCGGGATTTGTTGACGCACTCTCCATCGGAACTAAGTATTTATCCGACAGCGATTACAAAGTGGCTTTGGTAATCGGCGCCGAAATTCTTACGTGCATAACGGACTACACCGAACGCAGCAACTGCATTCTTTTCGGCGATGGAGCCGGAGCTGCTGTGCTGCACGTCGATGCGCCGGGCATGCGCGTACTCAATACGGTCATGGGTTCCGACGGTGGCGGCGGCGATTTTATGATACTGCCTTCATCGGGTTCGGCTCAGCCGGTCACCGCCGAGACAGTCGCCAACCGTGAGCACCTCATGGTGATACAGGGCCGCGATGTCTACAAAACAGCCGTGCATCGCGTTGGACAGGTAGTCCGCGACGTCTGCGAGAAAAACGGCAACACCATCGAAGACCTTGCACTGATCATACCTCACCAGATGAACATGCGTATTATCGAAGGTGCCTCCAAGCGACTCGGAACGCCTCTCGAAAAATGGTTCGCCAACATCGAAAAATACGGAAACACATCCGCAGCCACTATTCCCATCGCGCTTGATGAAGTTATCCGTGGTGGGATTGTCAAAAAAGACGACCTGGTTGCCATGACCGCTTTTGGTGGCGGGATAACCTGGGCCGGCGGACTCTTGAGGATATAATGCCAAAAACCGCAATGATATGCCCCGGACAGGGCGCGCAAAAAGTCGGCATGGGCAAAGAACTCTGCCTGCATAGTGCTGCCGCCCGCGATGTCTTCGACCGCGCTTCGCGCGCGCTGGGTTTCGACATAACGAAGATGTGTTTCGATGGCCCCGCCGAAGAACTAAGCAAAACCGACATTGCCCAACCAGCCATTCTTACTGTAACGATGGCCTCGATAGCGGCGATGAAGGAACGCGGCGAAATCAAAACCAACAAAATTGCCTTCAGTGCAGGACTCAGTTTGGGTGAATATTCCGCGCTGTGTTTTGCCGGAGCGATCGAGCTCGAAGACGCCGTCAGACTTGTGCGCAATCGCGGCAAATATATGCAGCAGGCCTGCGATGAGCAACCCGGCGCAATGATCAGCCTTATGGGTGCCGACGTGGAAAAGGCGCAGCGCATCTGCGATCAATCCACAGAATCCGGCTGCATTAGCATAGCGAATCTTAATTGTCCCGGTCAGGTCGTTATCTCCGGCGAGGTCGCCGCGATAGACGAGGCCGAAAAGATAGCCGCAGAATTTGGTGTCAAACGCGCTATACGCCTCAAAGTTGCCGGAGCATTTCATTCCGCACTGATGCAGGGCGCTGGCGACAAACTCGCGCGCGATCTGGCACAAGTAGAGTTTAAGACCCCACGCATTCCGACTTTGGCGAACGTAACCGGCGAGCTGCATCCCGACTCCGCCGATGGCATTCGCGAGAACTTGCGCAAGCAGGTCAGCGGCTCGGTTTACTGGGAAAAATGCGTGCGCTGGATACTGGCTCAGGGTATAACCAACTTCGTGGAACCCGCCCCCGGCAGCGTATTGAGCGGGATGATGAAAAAAATAGAAGCCTCGGCTGTCGTTACGGCAGGCCCGGCATAGCAGCAGGGAAAAAACCATGATTGACCTTAAAGATAAAGTTGCTATAGTAACCGGCGCAGGACGCGGTATCGGTTACGACATCGCGCTGGCGCTCAACAAGGCAGGCGCTGTGATCGTTGCGGCAGATTACGTCGAAGACGGAATCAAAACACTCGTTGACGAGATCGCCGCCACCGGTGGCAAGGCCATGCACGTTAGCGTAGACGTAAGCGACGCCAAGCAGTGCGCCACGCTCGTCGAAAAGGTCATGGAAAAATTCGGGCGGATCGACATTTTGGTCAACAACGCCGGGATTAACCGCGACAACCTCGTAATGCGCATGAAAGACGAGGAATGGGATCAGGTCATCGCCGTCAATTTGCGGGGCACGTTTAATTGCACCCGTGCCGTTGCGC
>CAYSUZ010000429.1:0-1954 GCA_964434335.1 uncultured Planctomycetota bacterium
GTGTGCCTGTCGAATTTACCGTCGCTGAAATCGAAACTTTTGCGCAGGCCGCTGAAATTGGCGAAGTTATTGAAGTACGCAATCAAGGGCGATCTCGTTCTTGTTGGTGGTGGCAGCGTTCCTTCGGACATCGTGGGCAAGCGCGTAATTTTTCTGGGCGAGTGCGGGCGCAAATGCGCGCGCGCCGCTGGGATCGACGAAGAACACACCGTCGCGGGCGGTTGTCCGTTTGATCCTGACGAATTCATAAAGATACTCTAACGATATGTGGCGATACTTTTTTTATCTGGCTGTGAGTAAACTGGCACCGATAGTGCCGGAGCGGTTGGCGTACGGGATTTGCCGAACGCTGGCGAGTTTTCGTTTTTTGCAGTTCAAGGCCGGACGCAAGGCGATTGACGAGAACATGCAGGTGATTTTGGGCGACGAATACTCGCCCGAGCGCGCCAGGGGGATCGCTCGCAAATCGATGGTTAATTTTTCGCGCAACGTCGCCGAGATATTCAAACTGCCTGTGCTGGACGAGAAGTTTTTCGCAAGCGAGTGCAGCGTCGTCGGTGCGGAACACATTGAGACTTGCCTGGAGCGCGGCAAGGGCGCGATATTTCTCTCGGCCCACATTGGCAATGGAGAGCTGGCCGTGTCGTACTATGCGATGCGTGGCTACGACATATCGCTTATCGCGCTGCGCCATCCCAACCCGCGGACCGATGCGTTGTTCGTGAATCGCCGCTTGGCGAATGGAATGGGGACGATTCACACTGACGCGGCGGCCCGGCCCGCACTGAAACTTTTGCGTACTAACGGTATAATCGGGATGCTTGGAGATCGACGAACTGCCGAAGATGGGTTGCGCGTGCAGTTTTTTGGCCGCGAGGCTATTTTCCCGAAAGGCCCGGCATGGCTGGCCGTTGCCAGTGGCGCGGGAATTATCCCCAGCGTTTGCCTGCGCAACGCCGACAACACATTTCGCATAATCTCAGAGCCACCGATTTTCCCGCCGGAACACGGCACTAATGCCGAAAAGATGTTGACGATGACACAGCGTTTTGCTAATTTTGTCGAATCGTACGTACGCAAGTATCCAGATCAGTGGGCGATATTTTTCCCATTTTGGGGCGAAGGCCCGCCGCATCTGTTGCGTGCGCAAGGCTGAATAAATCGGAGACCATCACGCCATGCTAAAACCCTTTCCGGGTCTTTTGATATTGATCCCAGCATATAACGAGGCCCGCTCCATAGGCGGAGTGGTGGCCGAACTCGTCGACGGCGGACACGATGTGCTGGTGATCGACGACGGATCGTCCGACGAGACCGCTAAGATTGTCGAGAAGGCGGGGGCGCATGCTTTGGTCAACGACCGCAATCGCGGCAAGGGCGCTTCGCTTCGGCGGGGATTTCTCTATGCCGTGGAGCAGGGCTTTGGCGCGGTCATTACGATGGACGGCGATGGCCAGCATGACCCCGGGTCGATTCCTGATTTTTGCGCCGCCTGGCGCGGCGGCAGCGATCTGGTTTTGGGCCGCAGGAAATTTGACTACGACAACATGCCCTTCATGCGGGCCGTAACTAACAAATGTACGTCGCACGTCATCACGTGGTTTTGCCAGCAGCGCTTTGGCGACACGCAGTGCGGTTATCGGCTGGTCTCGACGCGCATCCTGAAAAAACTTTTTGTCGATCGACACATAGTTACCTCGCAGCGCTACGATATGGAATCCGAAGTGATAATCGAGGCCAGCGCACACGGTTTTCCGATCAGCGAGGTCTTTGTCCCCACTATCTACAACAACTCTGCCAGCAATATCCGCCCGTTTGTCGATACAATGCGCTTCTTCAAACTCGTCTTCAAGTGTCTTCTCCGCCGCTGAAATAAATTACAACAGTTCTGATTTATTGAGGCCGGTGGCGATGTCTGGAAACGTTATGCCGAGGGCTTTCTGGAGTTTGTCGC
>CAYSUZ010000430.1:0-1945 GCA_964434335.1 uncultured Planctomycetota bacterium
ATCTACCGCGATGGTGTTTTTGTGACCGGCGCGACGCGCGGCGACGGCGCTGTTGGTGAAGACGCGACGGAGAATTTACGCACGGTGCGCAATATCCCGTTGCGGCTGCGTGGCGACAATGTGCAGGTTCCGCCGCTGTTTGAGGTGCGCGGCGAGGTGGTGATACGCAAGCCGGATTTTAAAAAACTCAATGCTGCGCAGATCGAAAAAGGCAAAGAGCCGTTTGCCAATTCTCGCAATGCTGCCGCCGGATCGATCCGGCAACTTGATTCCCGCGTAGCAGCGTCCCGTCCGCTTAGCATGTTCGTCTACGGCGTTGGTGCTGTGGAAGGAGCGGAGTTTGCCTCCCACTCGGAGTCGCTGGATTTTGCAAAATCGCTGGGGCTTAGCGTTGTGCCGCAGCGAGCGGTTGTTCCTGATGCGGCGGGAGCTATTGAGTGCTACAAGAAAATTCTTGAGAAGCGCGACGAATTTCTTGTCGAGATGGACGGTCTTGTCGTCAAAGTAAACGATCTCGCAATGCAGCGCAAACTTGGTGTGCGCACGCGCAGTCCGCGATTTGTTATCGCGTGGAAATTTCCCGCTCACGAAGAGACGACCGTCGTTGAGGGGATTGAATGGTTGGTGGGGCGCACCGGCGCAATCACCCCTGTGGCCGCGTTGCGGCCTGTACACATTGGTGGTGTAACTGTGTCCAGCGCGACTCTTCACAACGCCGACGAGATTAGACGGCTCGACGTGCGCATTGGTGACACGGTTGTGGTGCAGCGGGCCGGCGACGTGATTCCGAAAATTATCAAGGTAATCAAGAGCCTGCGCACTGATAGCGAGATTGTCTCAAAGCCGCCAGTGGTTTGTCCTGTCTGTCGCTCGGAGATTATTCCCAGCGAAGATAAAGTGGCGATACGGTGTCAAAATGTGGCGTGTCCGGCGCAGATAAAGGGCAACATCGCACATTTCGCTTCAAAGGGTGCGATGGACATTGATGGCCTGGGCGGGAAAATTATCGAACAGCTTTTTGCTAATAAGATGATTGCCGATCCTGGTGATCTTTATTGGTTACGAGCGGAGGAGATCGCAAACCTCAAACGCCTTGCGGAGAAGTCTGCCGCAAATTTGATCGCGGCAATAGAGTGCTCGAAGGAGCGCAGCTTCGCCCACGTTCTTTATGCGCTGGGTATTCGCAATGTTGGCGAGCATGTTGCCAGACTTCTGGCGGAAAATTTTGCGAGCATCGACGAGATGCGTTCGGCATCGCCGGAGGCTTTCACGGAAATAGAGGGCATAGGCCCGATTGTCGCCGAGACGATAGCGGGTTTTTTCCGCGATGCACACAACCTGAACTTCATCGACAAACTTCGCCGCGCCGGTGTGCGGCTGGAGCGCGAAGAGGCAGATGCTGTGGCAGGAGAAGGATTGCTGGCGGGTATGAGCTTTGTTTTTACCGGAAGTTTGGCTCGCATGACCCGTGATGAGGCCAAGAACATGGCGCGTGAGCGTGGGGCGAAGGTGTTGGGCAGCGTCAGCGCGGCGACAGATTATGTGGTTGCGGGCGAAAAGGCTGGCTCCAAACTCGACAAGGCCAATAAGCTGGGCGTGAAGATTATCGATGAGAATGAATTTATCGGAATGTGCAATCTCGACAAACAATCCTGATTGCGGTATGATTGGTAAGTAACCGTAATTGGAGTCAAGGAGAATATTGATGTTCAAACGTCCTATCGCCAAAGGCTTGGCCGGTTTGTTGCCGGCGATCTTAACCGTAGCCGTGCTGGTGGTGTGTTTTAATTTTCTTAACAACCACGTTGGCAAATCTGTCAATATCCTTTGCGAAAGCGTAATCGTTGCGATGGATGCTGAGGAGTGGGCGATAGAGCAGTGTACCTCTCTTGAAGGCACTATTGGTTTTGCGCCAGGCTCGGGTGTTAGCGAGATTGTGAAAACC
>CAYSUZ010000431.1:0-1932 GCA_964434335.1 uncultured Planctomycetota bacterium
CTCTGTTACCTGGTCGTCGCCCAAGCCGGTGAGTTTGCGTGCATTTTCCAGCGAGAGATAGCATCTGCGTCCGTCGGTCTGGAAGAAGCCCGAGTGTGCGAAGTGTTTTATCGTGTAGCCCTTGACTACCAGCGAGCGCTTATCCCCGTTTCCGGGTACAGTGAATATCTCGACTTCATTGTCATTTTTTACGTCTAGCACGTCGGCGTGAAACACTGCGTCGCCAAGAATGATCTCGCGTTTGCCGGGTACGGAAAAAAGATTGTCGACGTTAACGTCTGGCTTGAAGTATTCGCGGAACCGTCCGAGTTTTGCCTCGTACGCAGGATCGATGCCGACAACTTCGCAGAAATTGAAGTGCAGACCTTTGTAGGAAATAATTACGTTCTCGCGGATTACCGGCGAGCAGGCTTCGACTTCGGGCAGGGCACGGATCTTTTCGACCAGAAGCGACGAGCCTGAGAGTGGATCGTAGCTGCTCATTTCCAGAATCAGGTCGGCGGTATCGCCACGGATCACCTCTTCGTATTTGTTAAGGTAGCCGTTGATGATGGAAAACACGATAACCATAACAGCCACGCCCAGCGCCATGACCACTCCGGCCATAAACGTGATGCGCCGCCTTAGCAGGTATCGCAGAGCCATAAATATCGTATACATCGTTATTCCACCACCAGACATTTTGCTGGATCGCGGTGTGCCGCCGAGATCGCGGGTATCAGGCCGGCAAGCCCGCAGATTAGCACGGCACCTCCGGCGATAATCAGATACATGTTGAGATTTATCACTGCCGGGATGTGGTCGTAGGTAAACACGTCGCGCGGGAACAGCACCCATCCTGTGGTGTTCTCGACAAATCCCAGTATTTCGTTGACGTTGGCCGTTATAATAATTCCCATCATCAATCCCACAGTCGCGCCGACGAGACCGATCGATAGGCTAAGACCGAAGAATATGGACATGACGCTACGGTTGTTGACACCGATAGATTTCATGATACCGACATCGCGTGTGTGTCGCACGACCGAGAACCACTGGATAACGAACACGCCGGCGCCCATCGCCACAAAGATGCAGGTAAGGATTATGAAGGTTACGGCTTTTTCGACGGCGAGGGCTTCGAGAATCTTCTCGTCGATCTCGCGCCACCCGCGTACCGTGCATAGCGCGCCATGGCTTTCGAGTATTCCCTCAATTTGTAACTTTATTTCGGGTAGGTTCTTTTCGTCGGTTCCGGGTTTTAGTTTGATGTTTATGCCGGTGACAGTGGCTGGTTTTGGGGGGATATATCCGGGCTGCGTGGGAACTTTGCGATACATGCCGAGGAGTTTTTGCGCGTCTTTGTAGTGCATCAGTATAACGCGATCATCGTAGATAGCCTCGCCTGTCTTGAAACGCCCCTTGACCGCGAATTCGCCACTCGCTTCGAAATCGGGCGATCCTGTCTTTATCGATGAAATCATCATCCTGCAATCCTGCAAGCGGATAATATGGCCGGAGAACTTTTTTTGTGCGTTTCGCATCTTTTCCTGATCGGAATCGCCTTCGACCGAGTCGAGCGGAACAATTGCCCTGTCTATGACTAATCGTCTTGATTTTTTTGTGCCAATGCCGAAATTTCCCGGCAGGCGGTATCGTTCGCCGATGATGATGTTGTTCGTGCCGGGTACGAGGATGTCGGCGAGAGTGGTGTCGGGGTTGGTTTTGAAGAAATCGCCATCGTCGAGGAAGCGCACCAGTTTGCCCACGTGGGCCTCGCGTTCGGGATCGATGCCGCGGATGATGCCGTATTGTGGCTGGGCGCTGACTTCGCGGCCCGAGAGTTGCAACAATTCGGTGGCGTGATTGTATTTGTATTCCATCACCGACCACTCAAACATTGCATAGCGCTCGATGAAGGGCGCGCATGCCTTGACCGCATCGACCTTGTCT
>CAYSUZ010000432.1:0-1928 GCA_964434335.1 uncultured Planctomycetota bacterium
GTTGTGGAGATTCCCCATGGACACAAGCCACCGCGAAGCCCACCAACGCGCCAGCAAAGATGGCGTAAAACTCGTCGAACTCCAATTCGTCGACATCTTCGGCACCGTAAAGAGTGTTACGATCCCCATCGAACAGCTCGAAGACGTCCTCGAACACGGGCAGAGTTTCGACGGCTCGTCGATTGAGGGTTTTGCGCGATGTGCTGGGCGAGCATACGTTTGGCTATTACATCGCGGGCAAGAAGGCCGAGTGGGACGAATTCCGCACCACCGTCACCGACTGGGAAATCCGCAAATACTTTAAATTTTACTAGGCGCGTATTCTGCCAACCAATTCCGCAGCCGATACGTTTAATATAAGGAAAACACGCAATCTTTGCGCAAAGGAGCGGCTTATGAGAAAGTACATCATCGCGGCCCTCTTGCTGGGCATGTTTGTCGGCCTGGCGGCTTGCGAGCGACAGAAGCCCGAGGAACCCAAACGCATGAGCGATAAAAAATACAACAACCTCACGCCCGAAGAAGAGCGCGTCATCGTCGACAAGGGCACCGAAGCCCCGGGCACGGGCGAGTACAACGACTTCGCCAAAAAAGGCTACTACCTCTGCAAACGCTGCGACGCGCCGCTGTATCGCTCGGAGGACAAGTTTGCCTCGGGCTGCGGCTGGCCGAGTTTCGACGATGAAATCTCCGGCGCGGTAAAACACCAGCCCGACGTCGACGGACGACGCACCGAAATCACCTGCGTGAGCTGCGGCGGCCATCTGGGCCACGTTTTCAAGGACGAAGGCTACACCGACAAAAATATCCGCCACTGCGTCAACTCGCTCTCGATGCGCTTCGTGGCTGAGAGCGATATCGCGCGCGCGTATTTCGCGGGCGGTTGCTTCTGGGGCGTGGAGTATCACTTTGAGCGCAAGACCGGCGTGATCTCAGCGGTTTCGGGCTTTATGGGCGGCGCGGAGAAAAATCCGTCCTACGACGACGTCTCTGCGGGAAGCACGGGCCATCTCGAAGTTGTCGAGATCGTCTACGAAAAGAAAAAAGTCGGCTACGAGGCGCTTGCCAAACTGTTTTTCGAGATTCACGATCCGACGCAGGCCAACGGCCAAGGCCCCGACATCGGCGAGCAGTATCTCTCGGCGATTTTCTACAAGGACGAGGCTGAAAAAGTCGTCGCGCTGCGGCTCATCGATATTCTAAAGGAAAAGGGCTACGACGTCGCAACAAAAGTCTTGCCTGCGAGCGAATTCTGGCCCGCCGACGCGTATCATCAGAATTATTACCAGAAAAAACGGCAGCAACCCTACTGCCACGAGTACGAGAGGAAATTCGACTAACGCCAGGTTAAGCGCGCCCTCCTGTTGACCGATAATGTTTACACCGGCGGCGCTGTGCCGTCGCGTTGCAGAAACAGCCGATCACAAACGGAGCAATCTTCGATGAACAATAATATTTTCCTCCCGCGCAGTCGCACCAACGAATCCGGCGGCATAATCGCCAAACTCCTTTTGCTGGCGGCGCTGGCGATAGGTCTGACTGCGGTGAGCTTTTTGGTTTTTCCGGGTTTTTGGCGTGCGCGGCTGGCGGACTATCTGCTAGGCAACGAAACGGTGGCCGCACCCACGACCGACGCAGGGGCGGCGAAATCGGCGGGCGAAAAACTTGCTGCTATCAAAAATCGTATCCAGCGTCTTGAACTCCTGCCCGCAGACGCGCCCGATTCGACGACGCTGACCAAACTCGAAATCGATTCGCACATCACCAAGACGTATCGGGATTTGCGTGAAAACCTCGGCGAGAAAATTGACCTGCCCGCCGACGAGATCGACACAGAATCGCTCAGTCGCGCGCGCAACGACATCGTCATGGCGATGGACAACCTTCAGGTCGAGCTGCGCGATGATGCGTTTGTCGTTCTGAGCAAT
>CAYSUZ010000433.1:0-1927 GCA_964434335.1 uncultured Planctomycetota bacterium
GTTGGCTTCGAGCGAAGAGCCGATGACTTTTTCGGCACGAAGTTTTTCCAACTCCCTCGCAACATCAGAGCGTACTTTGATTATCGTCTCCCAGCGCTCAGTGATTTGCGGATTGATCAGCTCATGTTTTGACTCGGGCATAGTCGCCAGGTGCACGGAATCCACGTCTTCGTCTTTGTGCTCGATATGCGACCAGAGTTCTTCGCAAGTGTGCAGAAGTATCGGCGCGAGCAGTTTCGTCAGCGCCATAAGAGTATTGTACATCACAGTCTGCGCACTTCGACGCGAGACGCTGTCCTGGGCGTCGGCGTAGAGGCGGTCTTTGAGAATGTCGAGATAGAACGAACTCATCGAAACGATGCAGAAATTCTGCACAGCCTGATTGACCCGATAAAACAGGCCTTCGCCGTAATAACCACGCACCTTCTCGATAAGCATGTGCAATTCGCCCAGTGCCCAGCGATCGATCTCCAACATTTCATCGACGGGTATGGCATTGGCCTGCGGATCGAAATCGCCGAGGTTCGAGAGGAGATAACGGAACGTATTGCGAATCTTTCGGTATCCCTCGTTAGCACCTTTTATGATATCAAGCGAGGCGCGAATGTGATCTTTGTAGTCGATCGAGGAAATCCAGAGCCGGAAAACGTCGACGCCGATGTTTTTTATCACGTCGCCGATGGAGACAAAGTTGCCCTGCGATTTCGACATCTTTTTGCCTTCTTCGTCGACAACAAATCCGTGAGTAATAACACGCTTGAAAGGCGCACAGCCTTGCGTGGCAACTGATGGTAGTATGGAAAGCTGGAACCAGCCGCGATGCTGATCCGTGCCTTCGAGATACAGATCGGCGGGGAAGGCGAGTTCTTCTTTTTCGATTACGACCGAGCGATGGCTCGAACCGGACTCGAACCAGACATCAAAAATATCGCGGCCTTTTTCGAATTCGCTTCCGCTACACTTCGGGCACTTCGTGCCTTCGGGCAGCAAGTCCGCCACCTCGGCGGTATACCAATAGTCGCAGCCCTTTTCGCGAATAATATCACGCAGATTGTAAACAATCTTCTCGTCGAGCAGCGCATGGTCACATTCTTTGCAGAAGAAAACGGGAATCGGCACGCCCCAGAAACGCTGACGTGATATGCACCAGTCAGGCCGACCGGAGATCATGGTAGAAATTCGCTGCTCGCTCCATTCGGGAATCCATTGTACTTTGTGGACTTCTTCGATAGTGCGATCGCGCAGATCTTTGTGATCGACCGCTACAAACCACTGCTCTGTCGCGCGGAAGATAACCGGATTCTTGCATCGCCAGCAGTGCGGATAGGAGTGATTCATCTCGTCGCGATGCAGCAACGCGCCGGTTTCGCTAAGTTTGGCACAAATAGGATCGGCGGCTTTGAATACGCTGATGCCTTCGAATTCGCCGACTTCGGCAGTGAAACAACCGCTGTCATCGACGGGACTGAAAACTTCGAGATCGTAGGATTGTGCGGCAATGTAATCTTCCTGCCCATGGCCGGGCGCGGTATGCACACAGCCCGAACCATCTTCGAGCGTAACGTAATCGGCATTAATTATGGGTTGCTGCCGGTCAAGATACGGGTGCATATACTTCATGCCTTCTAACTTGCGGCCCTCGACCGAACCGATATTTTCGAAATCGGTTAGTCCGATTTTTTTAGTTACGGTTTCGACCAATTCTTCGGCCATCACCAGAACAATGTCGCGCTCGGTCTTTTCGTCACGGCAGCGAATCGCAGCGTACTTGTGGTCGGGATGCACCGCGACCGCACGGTTGGCGGGGATCGTCCACGGCGTAGTTGTCCAGATCACGATGTAGGCGTCTTCGCCCTTGTAATCGGCATAGAGCGATTTGACGTTGGAGACCAACTGGCATCGCACGAAAATCGACGGGCTGCTCACG
>CAYSUZ010000434.1:0-1924 GCA_964434335.1 uncultured Planctomycetota bacterium
GAAGATCACAAGGCGGTTTTTTCGCTCTACGCCTTACAGGATTTTTCCTACAAGGAAATCTCCGATATCGTTGGCGCGCCAATTGGGACTGTGATGTCACGATTGCACTATGCGCGAAAGATTCTGCAGGAAGAATTGCTGCAATATACGAAATAGATGAGTACACATGAGCAACTGCGATAAATACCGGCAGCTAATCAACGAGGGTTTTGAGGGCGGCCTGAGCGACGAAGACGCTAGTGCCCTGTCGAGCCATTTCGAATCCTGTGCCGAATGCCGCGCTGACTTTGAGCTGGGCAACTTTGCCGATGGCCTGATGCTTGCTGTTGCAGCACCCGAAATCGACGCCGAGGTCTGGCAGTTTCGTGCTGAGGCGCTAGGCATTTCCGGCGATGACGATCTGGGCTTGCCCGCCGACGCTATCAAGCCCCCGGATGTCTCGGACGAAGAGTGGGATAGCATGTGGCTCGATATCGAGCGCAGTACGCTTCTGGATGGGATAGGCGGATCAGGTCCGATTGCTCCGGCGACGGGCAAAATCCGACGAATTCGTTTGCGCCGTGTCGTGAGCGCTTTTAGCGCCGCCGCAGTGCTGGTTATTGCCGTTGTCTCGGCATATATCTATCTTGTACCACACTTGCCACAACACCCGCCTAGAAAAAGTGACGATGTTATAATGGTTTCTGACGGATATCTTTACTCAAAAATTGATGTTGGAGGCCAATATCCCGTTTACGAAATCGCTCTGACCGACGATGTGCGAGATGTCGAGCATATTTCGGCAGGCAAGGGGTATTTGAAATCTGTCGGCGATTCCAGTGCGCCCGAAATTACTGCCGTCGAAAACATGAGGAATTCAAAGGTCTCCGCCGATAAGGGATATTTGCATAGGCGAATGCAAGGCAGTGAAGTTGATGAGATTGGTGACTGCGACGATCTTGACACCGGAGGCTACGAAGAGATTCCGGAATTTCCACAGGAAGAACCTTCTGTGCCGGGCAATGCTTCCGGCGATGGAAACAATTAATCAATAAGGAGCGACCCATGCGTGGTTTCAAAATGCTTGTAGTTCCCCTGCTTCTGGTGCTCTCCTGCGCTCTGGTTCCGGCGGGACCGGCGCTCAGCGCCGACAAAGAAGAGACGCCGGAAATAAAACAGAACGTTCACTTTGTTTCGATCGAAGCCAAGACCGTTGTTTCGACCGAAGCCAAGACTGCCGAAGACGAAACAGAAATAAAGTGGGTAGGAACTTTTAGCGTGGCGCTTAAAGGGGAACTCAAAAAAATCGCCGCGAAAAAAGGATACACCTTCTTTCGTATTGTCAAAGATGGTACGATCAAGGCCAGCACCAAGACCCGGGTCGAATACCGGTTGGATGACAAGCGTGATTATTACTTCCAGCCAATTCTTGACAGCGTGAAAACCTGGCAAGACCACAATGACGAAGAGCATAAATATGTTGAGATCAGCGGGCCTATTGTTTTGCGCAAGGATAACCAAGACAAATTGACGGCGAAGGTAAAGTTTGGTCGTGAGATTGGCTCGTATTTTGCGGTGATTTTTGTCAAATTCTACAAACACGAAGATATTATAGGCAACGTGACCAAGACCGATTTGATCCTGGCGATTGCGCCTAAAAAATAATCACGCCGAAAAACCAGATCATCAATGGAGGAGCCTTGCAGGGTTCCTCCATTTTTTTGCCGAAGAAAGCTCCCGCATCACAAATTAACTTTTTCTTGTTATAAGGCTTCATTTTGCTATACTGAACTTTCTTGTAATACCGCATTTTTTGGGTGGAAAATGATTGTAATGAAGTTCGGCGGGAGCTCGTTGGCGAGTCCCGTGACAATAAAAAACGTAACCGAAGTAATCAAAGCCAATCTAGACAAGCACCCGCTTGTGGTCGTTTCGGCCCACGGAG
>CAYSUZ010000435.1:0-1914 GCA_964434335.1 uncultured Planctomycetota bacterium
GACGATGTTACCACCGCACGTGGATACCTCGGTGCTTTCGAGGCGGACACGATCGAATCGAATGTAAATTCGCTTTCCATCGCCATCGAAAACCTCACTGCTTCCGAATCCGAGATCAGAGATCTTGATTTCGCTGCAGAGGTGGCCGAGTTTACCAGAGCACAGATCATGTACTCTGCGGGAACTTCGATGCTGGCGACCGCCAACCTGATTCCGCAGAATGTACTGACGCTTCTTGCGTAAGGCGGGATTTTAGGCAGGTTAAAAAAGATGAAAGGCCGGAGATGGCAGTCTCCGGCCTTTCTTTTGTTATGCTTCTCGCGCGCCTGGGGGGGCGTCGCTTGTTTCGTCGTCATCGGGTTTAGCCGCGGGCGCGTTTTTGGCTGGCAAGCTGTCGAAGTCGGGTTTTATGCTCCAGATATTTTTCGATCTCTCGCCCGGCATCACAAAAAACACCCGGCCATCGGGCGCGCAGACCGCATCCCATTGTGGCTTATAGCCCTCGCCGATTTTTGTTAAAAATTTTCCATCGCCGCGAATCACCCACAAATTGCCCGCGTCTTTTTTGCCAGAGTTCTTCGGCAGCGCCGAGGAAAACACCACCCATTCACCATCGTGATTCCACGTTGGCGAAACCACTGCCCATCGCGCACTGGCGAGCACCTCAATGAGTTTTGTGCCGTCGGAGCGTACCGTCCAGAGCGTGTAGAGGTGTGGGCTGCGTCCGCGCGGTCTTTGAAACAAGATCGTCTCGCTGCCTGCTTTCGGACACCACTCCGCGAACAGCCCTTCGACTTCCAGCGAACGCCGTTGGAAACTCGTCGAATTGAAATCGATTATCCACAGATTCCAGCAACCCTTGCGGGTGTTGTAGGTCGAATAGACCAGTCGTTTGCCGTCGGGCGACCACGAAGGATGAACGTCATCTGACCGGCTGTTTGTCAGTTGTATCTCCGGACTGTCGGGACGCATCTCCCTGATGAAAATGTCCCAGTTGCCTTTCCGGTTCGAGACGAACGCCATGATTTTTCCGTTAGGCGCAATTGCTGGCTGTCTGTCATCGCCACCGTCGGTCGTAATTTGCATCACCGTGCTCTCGCCCAGCGTGCGGGCGAATAGATCGAAAGTCTGCCCGTGATGGTTCGACGCAAAGACAATCGTTTTGCCATCGGGCGCAATGCACGGCTCAGCCGCCTCGCCAATTTCAAAGGCTGTGTGTTGCGTGGCGTTAGTCAGGCTGGAGTGGTGCGAAACTTGCGGCTCGGGTTCGGCAGGCGCTTCCAAACGTACTACGCCCCGCTCGCAGCCCACAGCAAAACACATCGCTAGGAGCATCGCCGTGATTATTGATATTAAGCAATTCTTTGTCATATGCTCGCATTCTCTTATATAATAGGATACGGAATATATAGCAGATGCAATGCCGCCGCTTATTCGTAAGCAGGGAAATCCACGGCGCATCGCCGTTAGTCAGGGAAACCGCGCCAAACGTGCGATTCGTGCGGGGTAGCCGGGGAGAATAGGGAAATTCGTTTTTTTCCTGCGAAATACCCGTCGGGGCGCGGCGGTAATTTCTGCCGTAACGACGCAGAATCTGCCGCAAAATATCGCCCCAAAAAGAATCGTCAACTTTGGTCGTGATTTGTGTTGCGTTTGAGTTTTTCCGATGTTTCAATACCCATCCATGAAGGACAAAAAGAGATATTTCACCGCCGGAATCGACGAAGCGGGTTACAGCCCGCGACTGGGGCCGCTGGTAATCTCGGCGATGGTCTTCGAAATTCCCGCGCCGGGCCTGTGTCTCTGGCAGGCGCTCGAGCCGATCGTTGCCCGTGCGCGTCGCCGCAACGACACTGCGATTGCTGTCAACGATAGCAAAAAAGTATTCAGACGTGCCGCAGGGCTGGCAACGCT
>CAYSUZ010000436.1:0-1902 GCA_964434335.1 uncultured Planctomycetota bacterium
GGACTACAGAGTCTACATTACCTCGTTTGCGGATTCCGTGCCCGTAGCCAAGAATGACACAAGAACCAACAAAGCGAAAAACCGTCGCGTCGAGATCTATATCGTTCCGAAGTTCAAGACCGGCAAGTAACACTAAACACTCCGGGGGGTGGGGCGCGCGTTCTGCCCCTCGGTGGTGAAATTTCGGCGAAACCGCTTGCTACTGGAGATCATACCCTGGCCGTAACCAGAAAAATACGCAGACGCATTATCATCTCAAGCATAGCCGTTGGCGCGGTTATGCTGGTGTTGGTAGGGCGTTTGTATTTTCTGCAGATCGTTTCCGCCGCCGAGATTGCCGCAAACGCCCAGCGTCAGTACACAATGACCGTTAATGCGCCCGCAGTGCGCGGTGATATCTACTGTATGCGCGGCTGCGATCCTGTGCTGCTCGCTTCGACCATATACAAGCCTTCGCTTAGCGCCAATCCCCGCAATATCAAGGACCCCAAACATCTCGCCGATAAGCTCGCAAAAATCCTCGAAGTTGACTGCGACAAAATCTATCGCAAGCTCTCTCGCACCGAAATCAACGACAGCCGCGGCAAACGGCCAAACTATTACGTGCTGCTTGCTCCGTGCATTAGCGAAAAACAGGCCGCTGAAATTCGAGCGCTGAAAAATCCAGCCCTCTCCATAGTCGAAAACCCAACGCGCCAATACATTCGCGGCGATTTTCTCGCCAACGTGATTGGCTTTGTCGGCAAGGATCAGGATGGCTTTTACAACAAAGGCCTTGCAGGTCTTGAGATGCAGTACGATGCCGTTTTACGCGGCAGGCCCGGCAAACGCCTGTATGTTGCCGATGCGGGCCGCCGCAAAAGACGTCAACTCGATGCGGGCGCAGTTGCTCCCCGCAAAGGCAGCTCAATCGTTTTGACCGTTCATCCTGAAATTCAGGCCTGCGCCGAAGACGCTCTTGACGACATCGTCGAGCGATGGAAACCCAAAAGCGCCATGGCGATTGTGATGGATCCCGACACCGGCGACATTCTGGCGATGGCTGTGCGGCCTTCGCACAATCCCAATAATCTTTCCACCTCCGATTGCGACGAACGCCGCAATCGCACTGTCGTCGATCTTTACGAACCAGGCTCAGTGATGAAGCCCTTCATCGCGTGCGCACTTCTCAGCGAAAATGTCGAATCAAGCTCAGTGATGAAGTCCTCCATCACGCGTGCACGTCGCAGCGAAGATGTTGCATCCGTGTCCAAATATGCCGAGACACAAATCAAATGTTACGGCAAAGTAGCCGGACGCAATATCGGCGGCCATCACAACGAAGGCTGGTCCTCGATACGCGACGTGATCGTACATTCTTCCAATGTCGGCGCGGCTCGCATGGGCGTAATGCTAAACAACCACAGGGGCGGCGTACTCAAATCGTGGATGGTGCGTTATGGCTTTGCCGACAAGCCCGGTTTGGGCTTTCCCGGCGAGCGACGCGGGGGGATATCTCGCCGAAGTCGCTGGACCGACTCGACCTCGGCCAGTGTTAGTTTTGGCCACGAAATTAATCTAACTCCGCTACACATTGCGCGCGCCTACTGCGCTATCGCTAATGACGGGCGTCTGGTCAAGCCGCGTCTGGTACGCGGCACTGTCGATGCTGATGGTTGCGTAACCGAATTCGAACCCGAAAACGGCGAGCAGATACTTACACCCGCAGTCTGCACAATAATGCGCAGCATACTCGCCGACGTCGTCAGTCGCGGAACCGCCCGGCGCGCGGGTCTTGACGACAACGTTGGCGGCAAGACAGGCACTGCCGAAAAGGTTATCGACGGTAGTTATTCGAACGCACATCACTACGCCTCGTTTGTGGGCATGGCGCCCATCGACAATCCGCGTCTGGTGGTGCTG
>CAYSUZ010000437.1:0-1859 GCA_964434335.1 uncultured Planctomycetota bacterium
CTGACGGGAGTGCTCATGGTTTTGTCGGTATGGGTTGCCGGAAAATATTTTGGCGCATCGACGACCTTCGCTCGCAACGCCGCCGCCATCGAAAAAACTCTCTCGCCAGAACACGTTACTAATCTGGAATATTTCAAAAAATACGCCCCAAAAATCGACTGGCAGATGCTCTTCGTAATCGGCATTCTCACTGGCGCATTCATATCTTCGATTACATCGCGCTCCTTCCGCATCCAGCTCACACCCGACTCATGGCGAAAGCGTTTCGGCTCCTCGGCGCTTAAGCGAGGCATCGTTGCGTTCATTGGCGGCATCATCGCCGCATTCGGAGCACGCTTCGCAGGCGGTTGCCCCAGCGGTCACGGCCTCAGCGGACTGGCGCAGCTCTCGGCCAGCGGCTACATAGCGCTGGTGTGTTTCTTCGTCGGTGGATTAGTCATGGCGAAAATCGTTTATAGCGGGAGGGCGAAATCATGACTCTTGTATACGGAATCATAACGGGAGCACTGTTCGGAATTCTCTTGCAGCGTGCGCGCGTGCTGCGCTACGACAAACAACTCGGCGCATTGCGCCTGAAGGACATGACCATCGTCAAGTTCATGCTCAGCGCAGTCGTCGTCGCAATGATCGGAACATACATCCTCGTTGATTTAGGCGAAATCGAATTAAAAATCAAGGCCACCAGCATCGGCGCCAACGTTATTGGCGGACTCATTTTCGGGCTGGGCTGGGGGCTGCTGGGCTACTGCCCGGGAACTTCGCTGGGCGCGGTCGGCGAAGGCCGCCTCGACGCGATCTGGGGAATCGCGGGTATGCTCGTCGGCGCGGGCTTATTTGCCGAATTTTATACACCGCTCAAAGAGACAGTCTATACGTGGGGCGATTTCGGCAAAATCACTTTCCCCGGCATCCTCAACGTGAGCCACTGGATCATTATCCCTGTGCTCCTCGTGCTAACGTTGCTGCTGTTCGTGTTTTTTGAGAAGAAAAAAATCTGACCTTCCTTACGTGTTGCAGGACGGTTGCCATTGCCGACACGCTACCCCCGGCCCGCAGGTGCAAAACCCTCGACCGGGTGCTGTTGCTAATGGAATTATAGCATGTCAGTCTATTCGCGATGCGCACTGGCTTTTGCCCTGGCCTTGCGTATTTGCATGGCGATAAAAAAGCCTGTTATTATCATCGTTATCAGCCCGGCAGCGAGGACGACGCCGACGTACTTCGCGGCTATCTCCCAGTTGTGCAGGCCGATCAAAAACGATTTGGCCTCGCCGCTGTACAGATCATCTTTGCGGAACAGCAACATAATTCCCGTCAGCGACGTGAGCAGGAAAAACGGCCCAAAGATCATGCCAACGGTTCTGTGGAATTTTCTCAACACCATGCGACACCGCCTTTCTGTCAGAATAATTGCGCAACTTCCCAATCCGAAAAATTATTCGCAACCTATTGGCGACTCAAAGGGACAATATGACCGTTATCGCAACTCCGCACAGCAAAAATCCGACAACAAATATTCCCAGACAACCATGCCTCGACTTGATTTCCTCCTCCTCCCACTCATACTTCTCTATCCAACCGTAATCCTGCCGAGCGAATTTCGCAAATGCGTCGATAACCCGGGCTTTGACAGGTTGTTGTTTTTACATCGGATCCACTCCTTGCCCACATTCAGCGAATATTCCAAATCACATTCGCCATACTCGTTGCAAGAAGACTGTATGAAACCTGCATCGGTATTAAGTATGACAAAGGAATCACCTGTGCCGTCGAGCGAATTAACCGCCTCGGCGATAGCGGTGTCGTCGGGATTGTCGATTTTCCTCTCGCCTCTAATATCCAGCTGCACACGCACCTCC
>CAYSUZ010000438.1:0-1855 GCA_964434335.1 uncultured Planctomycetota bacterium
GTGCTCGGAGTCGCCGGAGAAACTGCGGGCGACGAACGAACAGTCCTCCACGATCGCTATCGCCAGCGGACTCAGCGGCTGGAGGACGACACCGTGGGTCTGAATCTTCGTCACGAAGCCCAACTCGGAGGTCGGCGAGGCCTGGCCCTTGGTCAGGCCGTAGACCTGGTTATTGTGTACGAACGCCTTGACGCCAACGCTGCGCCGGAGCGCGTGCGGCAGGTGGTTGCCGCCCTCGCCGTACATGTCGCCATCGCCGCTCGTAACCACGACTTCGAGTTCGTGATTTGCTATCTTGATCCCCGTCGCCACAGGCAGCGCACGGCCATGCAGCCCGTTAAACACGTTGGCACGTGTGTAGTGCGGCAGCTTGGCGGCCTGACCGATGCCGGAAACCAGCACAAGTTTATGCCGGTCACTCACAACCTCGTCGATCGCGGCATCGATGGTTTTGAGAATGGGAAAATTGCCACAGCCGGGACACCAGGCGGGCTGGCTGTCGGGAAATTGCTTAATCATTTTTAATCCTTTCCGTAATTTCTTCGGCAGTAAACGGCATGCCGTCGTATTTCGGCAGCACCGCGAAATCACCCGGTACGCCTGCCTCGCGCAGCATCGCAGCGAATAATCCGGTGGCATTGCCCTCTACCGAAGTTACGCTCTTGCGTCGGTCGAGATTGAGAACGGATGCGATCTGCTCGACGTTCAGCGGCCAGACCTGCGCGAAATGCGCCATTGCGTACGATCCTCCGGCAGCGTTAAGAATATCCACTGCTTCGCGACAAGGCCCGTACGTCGAACCCCATGTTATCAAAAGGTGTTCTGCATCTTCGAGTCCATAAATCTGCGGCGGGATGCAATCCGCCGTCAGCCCCTTTATCTTCGCCAGCCGCTTGTCCTGCAAGCGCACTCGTACGGCAAGGTCCTCGGTAATTCGCCCGTCTTCGGTGTGTTCGTCGGAATCGCACGAAACAAACGCCGCTGAGCCGGGCAACGCGCGCGGCGAGATTCCGTTTTCCGCGAGGGCATAACGCGCGTAATCCTCAGCGGGATTTTTCTCAATGAGACGATCTATCGGCTGCGGCGCATCGCCAAGCGCCTCGATATTGACGCGCATATCGGCAAGAAACTGATCGAACAATAATATTACCGGCGTCTGATATTTGTGCGCAGTCTCAAGGCTTTGCCGTGTGATTTCATAGGCCTGGGCCGGAGTGCCGGGCGCAAAGATCGCGCGCGGAAATTCGCCGTGTCCGGCGTTGGCCGCAAATTTTATATCTTCCTGAGCAGTGCGTGTAGGCAAGCCCGTCGCCGGGCCGGGCCGCTGCGAAAGGAAAATCAATATGGGCAGCTCCAGCATCCCCGCCAGCGACAATCCTTCGGTCATCAGGGCAAATCCGCCGCCGCTGGTGGTCGTCATGGCAGGCACTCCGGCATAAGTTGCGCCGCAGATCATATTCACCGCGGCGATCTCGTCCTCGGCCTGCTCGACTACAATTCCGTAACGATCCGCGACCGCCGCCAGATAAACCAACACCCCGGTCGAAGGCGTCATGGGGTACGATGCGACAAACTTGATCCCCGACACAGCAGCAGCAAGTCCCACAGCCGCGCTACCGTTGTAGGTAGGTGCGGGCGCATTCACCGGCTTTGGTGCGCGCACGCTGCCGCGAAAGTCAGCCACAATCTCGGCCCCGTACTCGGCGCACTTGCGATTTTGCGCGATTACGTCATCGTTTTTTTTCTTGAATACCGCTGCCAGGTATTCGCACAATTTTTCGAGATCGTAGCCCAAAAGCCCAAAAACCGCGCCAGCAGCAACAGTGTTGGCATAGATTTTTGAGCCTGCCTTTTC
>CAYSUZ010000439.1:0-1855 GCA_964434335.1 uncultured Planctomycetota bacterium
TTTTTTTGTGAAGAAAGATTTCCAGCGCCATGCGATGTTCCTCAACCGCCTCGGTACGCGCATCAGCACGCGCAGCGTCGAGCGGGCGCTGGATAAGTATATCGCCATCGCCGACCTCAGCGGTGACATTACGCCGCATGTGCTGCGGCACTCCTTTGCGACGCATCTTCTCAACAACGGCGCGGGTTTGCGCAGCGTGCAGGAGTTGCTGGGGCACTCGAGTCTCTCAACCACGCAAATTTATACACACCTCTCCTACGAACACCTCAGGAAGGTCTACGAGAAGGCACACCCCCGGCAGAAATCAAGATAAAATACGTCTGGAACGCTGTGCAAAAAAACTCATCCCTTTTCATAAAAAAACTGATTTTTTCCGCGATTTTTTCTCTCCTCGTGTGTCTAGGGTTGTGAGGATTTATGGGTATTGAATGTAATTGACGCGAGGAGGGTACTCAACGGCGACGTAGTCGTGGTTGGCGCGACTGTGCCTGAGCCTTCCACAATCGCCATGATTGCTGCATCGGCGCTGGGTTTGGCGGGCATTGTGTGTAAAAAACTCAGATAATTTGACCAAAAAAATGGCGGCGCATTTTTCAGTGCGTCGCCTTTTTTTATGTGCAAACGGCGTTGGGGCTGCCGTTTGGATTTTTGGTTGTTAGACCGCGCTCCTTCGTTTGCCGCCGAGAATCTTGGATTGACCCTGCGAACGGAAATACACATCGCGGCGGAGTGTCTCGACATTGCGCCAGGTTTTTTTGTCGGCCTTGACAAATTCCACTCCGGCGCGGAACGTTCGTGCGCCAGGGAGTTTTTGGCACCATATCACTTTGCCAGTTAGATTTAGGCTGCTAATGAATGCGGGTATGGCGATTTTCAGGCTGAGTTTTTCGCCCGGCATCATGTGTTTAGGGCAGGTAAGCTGTGCGCCGCCCTGGCCCATGTTGACAAGAACATTGCCTTCAATCAGATTTTTTTTGTTCAGCGCGGCCAGCAGGCCAGCGGGCTTGTAAGCTACAGATGCCTGTTTGATTGGGAAACGCTCGTGTTTTCTGCGGTCTACTCGATTGTCTGCCATTATCATTGTAAAATCCTATTCCTATCGGTGGACGTATAAATATAACGGTATCAATATACTTTTGTTATTGCAACCACTGTGCCAGAGGTGGGAGGCGATGCCTGTTTTGTCTAACACTTTTCTATATAGCCTGTTATGTTTTCTTAGAACATCTGTTTAAAGCAGGGGAATTTGCTTTAGTGTGCGAAATTCAACACTTAGCCTATTTCCTGATGCAAAATACCACATTGGTGTAAAGTTGTGCTTGTGTACTTGCGAAGGTGTTTGTTACGAAAAAGGCGCGGCTTAAAACCGCGCCTCTTGTATTGTCTGCAAAAATGCTTCTAACGGGAGTCGGTCTTGGCAGGCGTTTTAAGAGCAGCTGCCTTTAGTGCGCGCAGTGCTGCATAATCCTCGATGAACACGCCAGCGAAATTAAGGTTAGGACTCAGTTTGTCGGCTATTTCGGCCATCTCGCCGAAGAAAATCGCATCGCCGCCGAGACGGTGGTAGTACGATTCTTTTTTTGGTTTTCCCGGAAGCACATTGATCGCTACCATATAATGACCGGTGCCGCTGAGCTTCTTTTGGAGGATTTTTTCCATTTTCTCAACGATGAAGGCTTCGTCATCCATGTCTATGATCAGCGCCACGCCGTCCGTATAGGCCGAGATATCAGTCAACAGATCTTTATCTGTGTCGGCGGGCAGGGCTGTGGTAATCGTTATTTTGTGTTGTCTGTGGCGGCGCAGCATAAATCTGTCTTGCTCCTTCGCGGCATCCAGCGCAATGACTTCGGCT
>CAYSUZ010000440.1:0-1851 GCA_964434335.1 uncultured Planctomycetota bacterium
AGCGTTTCCTTTTCGAGTTTCAATTTCACCGCCTCATCAAGATCAGGAAGATTGGGTGCGTGCGCGTCTGTGTCGTCCTCCGCGTCCTGATTGAAATTGCCAAAGAAACTCATCTGCCCCGAGCGCCGGTCTTCCTGCGTGCGCCCTCCGGCCTGTACTGCGCCGTCGATGCAGGCCAACACCTGTGCACGATTCCAACCGGTGGAATCAAACGCGCCGCACTTTGCAAGCGTCTCAATCGCCGCTTTGTTGGCAGCGTGAAGGTCTACATTCTCGCATAAATGATAAATATGCTCGAATCTATCGACTCCCTCGCGCCCTTTTGAAATCGCTTCAACCGCCTTGACACCAACGCCCTTTATCGCGTAAAGGCCGAATATTATCCGGCCATCCTTGACCGTGAAATCGGTCTCGCCAGCGTTGACGTCTGGCGGATCGACTTCGATACCCATGCGCCCGCACTCGGAAATATAATCTACCACCTTGTCGGTATTGCCCGATTCGGTTGTCAGGAGCGCCGCCATAAATTCCGTCGGATAATTGGCCTTCATATAGGCAGTGCGGTAGGTCAGCGTGCCATAGGCCGTGGAGTGGCCTTTGTTGAAGCCGTATCCGCCGAAATAAACGATCTGGTCAAATATTTTTTCGGCAATACTTTTTGGGATGCTGTTTTTGACACAGCCACTGATAAACTCCCCGCGCTGGCTCTCGATGAAGTCCTGTTTCTTTTTGCCGATGGCTTTGATAAGCGTCAACGCATCCGCCATCGGAAATCCTGCCATCTGATTGGCGATCTGCATAATCTGCCCCTGATATATCATAACGCCATAAGATTCTTTGAGCGGCGCTTCCATCAAGGGGTGAAGATAAGCAACTTTTTTGCGTCCGTGCTTGCGATCGATGAAGTCATCCACAACGCCCGAACCCAGCGGCCCCGGCCTATACAGCGCGACGCAGGCGATTATGTCGCCGATGCAGTCGGGCTTTAGGCGCAGGAGCATCTCGCGGAACCCTGCGGATTCGACCTGAAAAAGACCCTTCGTCTCGCCTCTCTGCAACAGCTCGAAAGTTTTAAGATCATCAAGCGGCAAGGTCGCCATGTCAACATTAACGCCGTGATTGCGGCGGACGAGTTCGATTGCTTTTTCGAGCTGCGTCAGGGTGCGCAGGCCCAGAAAGTCCATCTTGACCAGCCCGACATCTTCGAGCGGCTTCATCGGATACTGGCTGATAACATCGTCGCCGTGTTTGTAAAGCGGAATGTATTCGGTCAGGGGTTTGTCGGCCATAACCACCCCGGCAGCGTGTATCGAGGAGTGCCGGTTGAGGCCTTCGAGTTTTTTCGATACCTCAAAAAGTTTTTTTATCTGCGCGTCTTTGCGGGCAAGCCCTTTGAGTTCCGGTTCGGCTTCAAGCGCCTCGTCGAGGGAATTTCCGAATGGAATTTTCTTGGCAATTTCCGATACCTGGCTGAGCGGTATATCAAGTACGCGCCCCACGTCGCGCACGGCTCCGCGCGCGGCCATCGTACCAAAAGTAATGATCTGGGCCACGTTATCGTAGCCGTATTTCTGCCTGACGTATTCGATAACCTGTTCACGACCGTGTATACAGAAATCGGTGTCGATATCGGGCATCTCTCGGCGATTTACGTCGGCAAACCGCTCGAAGAGAATATTGTATTTGATCGGATCGGTATCAACAATACGCAGGCAAAAAGCTGCGAGAGAGCCACATGCCGAGCCTCGCCCCGGGCCAACCGGTATCTGGTTTTCGCGTGCGTAGCGGATGAAATCCCACACAATCAGCATGTACGCCGCAAGGCCGATGGGATTAAGGGAATCTATCTCA
>CAYSUZ010000441.1:0-1850 GCA_964434335.1 uncultured Planctomycetota bacterium
CGCCCGAAAGATCGAGCAACCGGATAACCACCTTCTCGCCCATAATTCCGGGCAACGTAGAAACGCGAAAATCAATATGTGAGCCTTCAACGCGCGCTTGAAAACGCCCGTCCTGAGGCACGCGCCTCTCGGCGATGTCCATTTTGGATAGAATTTTTATGCGCGATATCACCGCCGGTTGCATGCTCCGCGGAACAGCAACGTTATCCTGAAGAATGCCGTCAACACGCAACCGCACCAACAGCCCGCTCGCCACCGGCTCAATGTGAAGGTCGCTAGCCTCGGCTCGCACCGCTCTGAGGACTATCTGATTGACCAACTGCACTACCGGCGCCTCATGCCCCATCGAACGCAGATCGGTAATTTCGAGCCGCTCACTATCGGCTATATCCGAGATTTCCTCGATCACCGCTTCCTCGGACTCGTCGAGCAATATGCCCATCTTCTCAACCGTATCGCCGCAATTGGCTTCGCACACCGAATAATACTCCGCAATCGCACTGTCAATTTCAAGCGGATCGGCCACCAGCGCAATTACTCTGCGATTGCTAACCGCACGCAGATCGTCAAGCGCGTTGATACCCTGCGGGTCGCTCATCGCCACCGTGATCGTGCGCTCGTTAATATCAATCGGTATCATGCGATGTTTGCGTACAACTGTTTCGGGAACAGCTGCCACTGCGGCGGGATTAATTGAATAGCCGGAAAGTCTGACAAACGGAGCGTTATACAACAACTCCATGATCTCGGTCGCCTCTTCGTTAGAGCACAGGCCCATATCGATGAGGATGTTCGAGATCGATTTGCGGGTTTTATGCAGAGCCACTTCAGCCTCGCGGCACTGATCGGCATTTATCATGCCGACTTCCTGAAGTTTTTCGAGGAGTTCAATCTTTCTTTTTAACATCAATATCTCGCTTTTTGCACAGAGGGGCACACGAAAACAATTCACGCAGTCTAAACGTAATCAATGTTTCGTTATGAGATGATTATCTGATTTGATAGCCGCGCTTAGGCGGTCTGGTTGGTCAGCACTTCGTTGACAATATTGCCAAGCTCGGTAAGCGATATTTCGGACTTCACAATGTACCGACATACGCCCAGCGATTGCGCTGTTTCCTTAGTCTGCAGGGAATTCAATGCCGAAAGCACAATAACCGGAATGTCGCGCGTGGTGTCGTCCATGCGTATCTCGCGCACCATATCCAACCCGCTCTTGCCCGGCATCATCACGTCCGAAAGCACAAGGTCGGGTATGTCGGTCTTAAGATATTCGAGGGCGTCTTCGGCAGTATTTTTGCATACTACATCGTGACCAATTTTCTCCAGCTGGATTTTCCAAATCCGGCATATCATGGTGTTGTCGTCAATGATTAGTATCTTGGCCATACAGCCGTTCTCCGCAAATTTTGAGGCTAATTTTAAGCCCAAGAGGGGCATAAAGTTGTTTTCGACTATCCGCAGTTGAAAATTGAGGCAGATTCGCCCCGCGAGCAATTAATTGCGATTCCCTTTTGAAATGACCTCACAACACGCATCTCATTCCTTGACCCGCTCCGCCGCCAAAATTTTGCGCACCTTCTCGCCCGATACTTTCCAGAATACCGCGCCCAAAATCGCCAGCAGCACATCGCCCAATACCTGCAACACCCGCACTACCATGCTCGCGCCCACCGCTATCGCCGAGTCTATCCGGTACGGCGCAAGCAACAACGCCATCATCGCCTCGCGTATGCCCAGTCCGTCGGGAACCAACAACACCACAAATCCCGCACACCACGAAATCGCGTAGACACCCGCCAACACAAAAACATCAGGCGCGGAATCGTAAAAACTCAAAATCACATACC
>CAYSUZ010000442.1:0-1844 GCA_964434335.1 uncultured Planctomycetota bacterium
ACCGTGTCGCAATTAAAGAGGCTTTAGACGAGCTTGTATTTCCTGTGCGGTAGAATCGCCTACGGGCAGGGTGTAAGTCATGGAAACGCCTTGTGCAGGTCGGGCGACCTCAAGGGTAAACGTTGCTTCGCCTGCTGGCCCGCTGTCTCTCTTTGAGCAGCCCGCGAGTAAAAGCACGAAAATGGTAACTATCAAAAAATTGCGCATAAGGCCCTTGTTATTCGTTGGGAATGTCTTTGCAGTCAATCGGCACATACATCATACCCGGAAATCTTATGCCAATGTCACTAATCTTAAGAGTCTTGGCACGATAAGCCACATCGACAACAGACCATAGGTTTTTGATTTCGTATGCTTTAATATTGACAAAATAATCACCCGGCATAAGCGGCGGATTGTCATAACACATTAGCATTACACCGCTGTCGCCAGCATTTTTGTCGCTGATTTCGCTTATGATGTTCTTGATTGATTTCCCCCCCTTACCAACCGAGGCCATCTCCCGGAGGCCCGGAAATGATTGCATTAAAACAGTGCCGTCTTTGCTACAAAACTCAACGGAAAAATGCGGACGCGAAACCGCATCCCTAATCGAGTAATGAACACGGACTTCAATTGGCGCAAGAGGATCATAAACATAATTTCGTCTCCCTCAGCATTATGCAGCGTAACTTCGTCGATATGTACCTTGGCATCATCACGACGTCCAGTTTTCAACACACCCTGCTTCCCCAGCCGTTCAGAGTCGGTCTTGTGAATGCGTTCAAGATATAAATCGGCCACCTTATCGGGTTCGCCATCGGCGATTTTCTCGCCATCAGACAACAAAACAACACGGTCTGACAATGCTCGCACTAATCCCAGATCATGCGAAACAAAAATTAATGTCGCATTTCGCTCTAGCAATGCGTTAAAACGCCCGCGACACTTGCCTACAAAATCCTCGTCTCCAACAGACAGCGCCTCGTCGACGATCAGGATATCCGGTTCAACGCTAGTAGCAACCGAAAACCCCAACCGCACGTACATGCCCGAAGAATACATCTTCACCGGCATATCGATGAAATCCCCGAGTTCGCTGAATTCTATGATATCTTCGAGTTTTTCCTCAGCCTCTTTGCGACTCATGCCCATCATGGCGCAATTCATAAAAACATTTTCGCGCCCGGTAAACTCCGGATGAAACCCCGCACCCAATTCCAATAACGCCGCAACCCTGCCATTAATATTAGCCGAGCCGGAAGATTGCCGCGAAATACCCATAAGCACCTTAAGCAAGGTAGTCTTGCCCGAACCGTTGCGCCCGATAATACCCAACGCCTGACCAGCAGGCACGTCGAAACTGACGTCCTTGAGTGCCCAGAGTTTTCTGTGAAAATCGCGCCACGGCACAGTTATGTCGGCGAGTTTGCCAAACGGCGAAGCGTGAATTTTATAATACTTGCTGAGATTTTGTACGCTGATTGCGTTCATATCCATCCTGCAATTACGATTTGCGTTTGCCCAAGCACTCCTATGAGTTGCTCTTACATTATAACAGTCTATCGTCATCGCGCAACGCAATCATAAACAACTATCACAAAACAGGAGCCGCGCAGAAATTTCCACGTAACCGATTCCCTTGACTTCCAGTTTCTCACAGGTATAGTCGAGAGTCGAAATTATTTCAAACCAACTTGATTTGAAACGGTATAAGTATTAAGAGATAATCACAGGGTACTAAAATCCAACCGGAGAGTAATGATGCGAAAACAAATAATAATTCTGGCGCTAACGATTGTCTGCGCCTCTCTGTCCTTATCAGGAGTCAGAGGCGATGATGAACAAAAGCCCGAAACTCCCGA
>CAYSUZ010000443.1:0-1835 GCA_964434335.1 uncultured Planctomycetota bacterium
TTCCTTCGAAACTGATTTTGTCGACCGCTGCGTAGACACGTTCTCTGGCGGATTCCACGTCCTCGCCTATTGCTGTTACTCCCAAAACTCTTCCGCCGTTGGTTACCCAGTCGCTGCCATCGCGGCATGTGCCCGAGTGAAACACCTTGACGCCCTGCATCTCGTCGGCCTTGTTTATGCCCGTGATCTTGTGGCCCTTTTCGTATGCACCGGGATAACCGCCCGAAGACAGCATTACGCACATTGCTGTGCCCGGATTCCATTCCAGCTTTGTCTTGTCAATATTTCCGCTGAGCGTCGACTCGATGAGATCGACCAGATCGGTCTTGAGGCGCATCATCAGTGGCTGTGTTTCGGGGTCGCCGAAGCGACAGTTGTACTCAAGCACTTGCGGCCCGTTTTTGGTAATCATCAGTCCAATGTATAGAACGCCAGTGTAGGGTCGCTCTTGACGACTCATCCCATGAACCGTAGGCAGGATTATATCGCTTTCGATTTGCGCCATCATCGTATCGGTGATGAACGAAACGGGCGAGTACGCGCCCATGCCGCCGGTGTTGGGGCCTTGGTCGTTGTCGTGGAGTTGTTTGTGATCCTGCGAAGGGGTGAGCACAATAATCGAACCGCGCGAAACAAGTGCCAGAATGGAGGCTTCCTGTCCGACGAGGCATTCCTCGACTATTACACGATTGCCAGCGTTGCCAAAGGCCTTTTCCTTCATGATTATTCGCGCTGCTTCCAGGGCTTCCTCCTCTGTGTGGCAGACGATTACGCCCTTGCCAGCGGCCAGCCCGTCGGCCTTGAGTACTAAGGGCATTGTGGCTTCGCTGAGGTAGTATTCCAGAGGGTTCACGTCGTGAAAAACGCGATACGCGGCGGTGGGGATTGCGTTTTGGTGCATAAGGCTTTTGGCGAAAACCTTGCTGCTTTCGATCTCGGCTGCGCGTGCCGAAGGCCCGAATATCGGGGATTTGGCTTTGTGAAATTCGTCTACGATACCACCGGCCAGCGGCGCTTCCGGGCCTATCACCGTTAGGTCGATGCGGCGGGATGTTGCGAATTGCAGCAGAGCTTTGGAATCGGTGGCGTCTATGTTGACACACTCCGCGTCCAGGCCGATGCCGGGATTGCCGGGAGCTACGTAAATTTTCTTGACCCTTTTCGATTGCGCCAGTTTCCATGCAAGCGCGTGTTCTCTGCCACCTGAGCCGACTACCAGAACTTTCATAGATGCTCCCGTTTTTTAATTAAGTTTAACTGTGCCGACAATATCGGCTATGTTTGTCTCGTTTTGAGATTTCAGATACGCGCGCAGCCCGTCGGCGATTTTCGAACAGACATGCGTGTTTGCAAATAGTGCGGTGCCCACGCCTACTGCTTCGGCGCCAGCAAGCATGACCTCCACGGCGTCGTTGGCGTTGCTGACTCCCCCGAATGCTATGATGGGGATGCTGGTCTCGCCGATAGCCTGGCGAACTTTGTGTACGTTGCAGACGGTCAACGGGCGGATAGCCGGGCCGGAGAGACCGCCGTAGTTGTTGCCCAAAACCGGTCGGCGTGTGCGCGTGTCTATGACCATGCCGGTGTAGGTGTTGCCTACGGAAAGCGCATCGGCTTTTGCGGCGATACAGCTCTCGGCGATGCTTTTGATATCGGTAACACCGGGAGTGAGTTTTACGATGATCGGCTTTTTACATACGGCCTTGACCGCGCTGACGAGCGCAAAGGCGTCCTGCGGGTTGACGCCGATCGCGCAGCCGTCCTTGACGTTGGGACAGGAAATATTTAGCTCGATTGCTTCGATTGCGTCGCTTTCGGCGATGATTCGCGCGACT
>CAYSUZ010000444.1:0-1832 GCA_964434335.1 uncultured Planctomycetota bacterium
GAGCGAGGCATCGGAAGCGGTAAAAAATTTCGACATCCCAAACGCATACGCCGCGTCAGTTTTCTTGGCTACGAACTTGCCTTGCGTGGAATTGTTTTTTTTGAGCAGATTGGCAAACGGCTCATCTTTGGCGAAATCCAAAAAGAGCGTGTTGCAGCGCATCGCTGCAATCGCATCGATGTAGTCGAGATAATCCTGCATCCGCCAGTCGCGCCTGCTGACTGCGCCGGAGGCCAGCGGCATCATAGCTCTGACAGAAAATAACGGGGACGATCCGGCGGTCTGGCCCGAGAAATCCGGTTCTGCTTTTGGCACAAACTCGCCGTCGATGAAAAAGCCCGCGCCTTGTTTTTCCAGAAACGAATAGACGCCCTGAAGAGTTTCGCGGGGACTCTCGCCAAGTATCAAAAGATGCTTTGCGCCGGGCCGTCGGATTTGTGTAACACGAAATCCGTTTGCGGGCGCTTGACAGGAAGACTCGCCGAGATTTTTGGATATGCTGTGAACAGTATTTGCGGACGCAATTACGAGGGATGGAATCGCGGGCGTAAACTCATTTTTTATCGGCAAAAATTTGGGGTTCATTTGATACAGGCAGCGCTGCAACTCGCTGGCGGCGAGGCGTTCGAGCGGATGCGCGTCGCGCGAGATTACGATTTGGCTCACGGCAGAGTTTACCACTGGCGCAGGCGGCGTTGTGTCGTCGGGCGGATTGGGCGAAATTAGCTGGCAGGATGTTGCCACGACGATTGCGATTAGAACGACAAGAGCCGCTTTGGTATAGCGTCTCATAAGCGATTCCCCTCCCGTAATTGGATTCGATTTTTCAACAAAACAATGCTAGCGACAACAGCCCGGCTTGTCAAGGGCGCACAATAAAAGCGAGGTTTTTGGTTGGAGCAAAAACAATCCTGCCCTGCCATGCAAAATCATCAATAATATCACTGAGAAGCGGGCAAAATTTTTATTGGGAAATCCTCGAAAATGCGTTGACATGACATGGCCGCAGTCGTAGAATCCCCACCTTAAAATTAAACAGTTGCATTCGCTTGGTTTGGTTATTATTAGTCTGATGGAGGACAATATGGCAGCCAAATTTAATCCTTGGGCGATGGCTCAAGAGCAGGTGGACGCCGTAGCTAAACGGATCAAACTTGATCCCGGCATTCACCAGGTACTGCGCAATCCGCGTCGTATTCTCACCGTTTCCCTTCCGGTCCGCATGGACGACGGAAGCATTAAAGTATTCGAGGGATATCGCGTACAGCACTCCCTTACCCGTGGCCCCGCAAAAGGCGGCCTGCGCTTTCACCAGGATGTTACACTCGAAGAAGTAAAAGCGCTGGCTATGTGGATGACCTGGAAGTGTGCGGTCGTCGGCATTCCTTATGGTGGCGGCAAAGGCGGAGTCATCTGTAATCCCAAGAAAATGAGCGAAGGCGAAATCGAGAGACTTTCGCGCCGCTTCTTCTTTGAGATTTCCGCAATCGTCGGCGAAGACATTGACATTCCCGCGCCCGACGTAAACACTACCCCGCAGATCATGGCATGGATGATGGACACCTACTCCATGAAGAACGGCTATCCCGCACCGCACGTCATTACTGGCAAACCGCTGGAAATCGGCGGATCGCTGGGTCGCAACAAGGCCACGGCACAGGGTTGCTTCTACACGATCCAGGCCGCAGCGAAAAAACTTCGCATGCCCCTCAAAGGCAAAAAGGCCGTTGTACAGGGATTTGGCAACGCCGGATTCTTCATGGCTGAGTTCCTCAAGAGCGCAGGCTGCAAGATAGTCGCAGTCAGTGATTCTCAGGGCGGCATCTACAAAG
>CAYSUZ010000445.1:0-1827 GCA_964434335.1 uncultured Planctomycetota bacterium
CCAGCATAATCGACGGCTGCCGCCTAGCGGGGGCAACGGTATCGGTATACGACCACAAAGACCTGGCAATGCTCGAACAGGCGCTCGAAGAATACACCCTCTCGCCAAAAACGCTGATCATAACTGAGAGTCTTTTCAGTATGGACGGCGATGTCGCGCCGCTGCAAAAAATCGTCGCTCTGGCAAAAAAACACAACGCCATGACGCTGGTCGATGACGCCCACGCAATAGGCGTTCTTGGAGAAAGCGGTCGAGGCGGCCTGGAGATGTCCGGCGTTGAAGGCGAGGTCGACTTCGTCATGGGCACGCTAAGCAAAACGCTGGGCGCGATGGGAGGTTTCGCGGCGGGAAGCGCAGACTTCATCAACTACCTGCGCAACCGCGCGCGTAGTTTTATTTTTACCACTTCGCTGCCCGCCGGTGTATGCGCGGCGGCTTCCAAGGCAATCGATATCATAGAAACCGACTCGCGACCACGCGAAAAACTATGGAAAAATGTGCGGTACTTCAAAAAAACCCTACGCACCGCTGGCATCCGCCCGATGTGCGAAGAAACCAATATTATCCCGATCGTCATCGGCGACGCTAACGAAACGCTCGCATGCGCGGCTAAGCTGCTTGCTGCGGGCCTGTTTGTACCAGCCATCCGTCCGCCGACAGTGCCCGAAGGCTCCTCGCGCCTGCGAATCGCGATTACAGCAGCGCACTCAACCGAAAATATCGACGCGCTAACAGCAGCTCTCCAAAAAATCGCGGTGGAAAAAATTCAATAGCCATCCGCAACGCTATCGAGCAGAAAATCGATAGCGGCGGCGAATAATTATTTTGCGAAAACACTATGAAAGAATTTTCCCTTAAGACTCCGCTTACCGACCAGAATCTGGACCGAATAAAAATCGGCGACACGGTTCTGCTCAGCGGCAGCGTCTATGCGCTGCGCGACGCCGGTCATAAACGACTGGTCGAGATGCTTCGGCGTAGCGAAAAGCCGCCATTCGAGATGCACGGCGCGGCGATCTACTACGTAGGCCCCACGCCAGCGCCCCCGGGCAAGCCAATAGGATCCGCAGGCCCGACTACTTCGCGGCGAATGGATCCGTTCCTGCCGGAGATACTCGGCGCAGGGATAAAAGCAACTATCGGCAAAGGCCCCCGCTCGCCCGAGGCCATGCGCCTGCACACCGCAAACGCTGCTCTCTATCTCGCGGCCATCGGCGGCATCGGTGCTTTGCTGGCACGGCATATCACCGCCTCGCGTATCATCGCGTGGAACGACCTCGGCGCGGAAGCCCTGCGCGAGCTGACTTTCAAGGATTTCCCGACGATATGCGCCGGCGACATGCAAGGCGGAGATATTTTCGCAAGATAGCAACAATTTTTTTAATCACGACTTCGCACGACTTCTCGGAATCATGGAACAAGAAAAAGTTTGAATTTCATCGACACAAAACTCACTCGACAAGTCTGGAAACTGGCTTGGCCTACCGCAATTTACTCGTTATTGCAGGTATGCGTAGGCATCGTAGACCTGGCGATGGTCGGTCGCCTCGGACCCGAAGCCGTCGCAGCGGTCGGCATGAGCCGCCTGATAATAATGATCATCGTCATACTTGTGCTCTCGGTAAGTACCGGAGCGACAACGATGATCGCGCAGTTTTTCGGTGCCGGTCGGCGCAAAGACGCCGACAACGTCGCCTCGCAGGCGATCAAAATGATGGCCCTGCTGTGCATCGCCATCGGCCCGATAGGATTCTTCCTCGCCAAACCCATGCTGCACCTGGCCGGAGCCAAGCCCACGGTCATCGCGTTGGGCGAAGACTACATCCG
>CAYSUZ010000446.1:0-1823 GCA_964434335.1 uncultured Planctomycetota bacterium
CTCCACGCCCTCTCGCCCCATGACTCTGGCTGGGATCTCGACGCTAAAATTGGCTAAGCCATCGCCCTCCATTCGAACGCTGGCAAATTTCTGCGCGCCCGCAACGCGATACAACAAGGTTGTCTCGATCGGCGGCGCCCCTGACGACGTAATCGCCACGCCAAGACGATAAGGCTTGTGCTGTGCTGCGGCCACATCGCCGGACAAGACGAATACTCCGTAGCCTTTCGGCGGCACAACACCCATCACAGCCACCGCGCCATCGGGACCAAGAGGCAGCGCCATTGAATTGCCGCGCGAGGTCACGGCGTTTATCCGATACTCGATCAATCCGGATGTGGCGGGCAATTTTAGTTTGGCGCGATATTCATGTCCACCCGCGCTCTCCAGCGGCACCCGCGCAAACATGCGCTCGCCCGCGCGCCGATAAAGCATCTCCGCGACGGATAGCGGACCGATGTGGGGAATAAAAACGCGCGCGAAAAATTCGCGCCCCCCTTCTACGCTTTGCGGTATTTCCAGATTTTGTATCGAAATCGAATAAAACGGGAATACCTTTTGCGCAACAAAGTCTGCCTCGACAATACCGAACGCATCCTCTCCGAGAATCGCGTCAACGCCAGAAAGCCCCTCTCGATACTCGGCAATAAACGTGCGCAGTATCTCGCGCAGTTCCATTAATTCATCGCGGCACGAAACCTTTGCCGCACAATGCGCCACGCCCCATCCCGGCGAGCCTCTTTTCAAAAGCAACTTAGCAGCAACGGCATCTTTCTTCGCCAGCGCCTTTGGCAGTTCCGAGGTCAGAACGCGCGAAACCCCGTCTATCGACAACGCCCACTCTATTGAGTGAAGTATGTTGTCGAGATTTGCAATCGGTCGAAAATCGCCGGACACTATTGCAGCATTGCGTGCGACAAGGAGTTTTGCGCGAACGGCTTTGAGTTCACCGCGAATAGTTGCTCCGTCGAAACATCGCCACGATGCTTCCTTTTTCCTTTTCCAGTGTCCGCACAGCAATTTGTCGAGTTGCGAGAGTGTCGGGCAAACCTGCGTACCCAGTACCGCCCCGAATCGGCGACGCGCGAAGTCGGCGCAAAAATCTGCCTCCGCCGCCCCCACGCTCCAGCAACAATGCGCAAACGCATCGGCACTGCGGCAAACCGCCGCCGTTCTGGAATGCGCGAAGATCACACCCGATGCGGAATTTTCGTATGCGTTGCGACAGGCGGCGATCATGCTTTTTACGCCAGAGGCGGGCAGACCGGGCACGGCTTGTTCTTCGCCATCGATGATTCGCCACCAGGCACGATTGCTCTGCGGCAAGGATTTGCGCGAGACAATGATTACGCTCGGATCGAGCAGCGCGTCGAAGCCCTCGGCAAGCCCTTCGTTCAGAGCGTCTACCACCAGTTTCGTATGAGGTGTGAGCGCAGCGAGGCGTTGGCGCGCGGCGGCGGCGAACCGCAACACGGGCACGGCCTGGAGAATCATCTCGCTTTGCATAATCTTTGGAAAATGTTTGCCGTACAGATTAGTGTAATGCAACATCTGCCGCGAAATATTCTTAAACGCGATTTTTTTATTCCCGTCTATCGCCTTAGGCCGAATGCAGACGTAATCCAAAGTCGGGCAGGTCTGGAGCAGATGATCGAGCCGATCCAACATAAGCCGCATACCTTTTTCATGCGTCGCATCCGAATCAACCTCCATATTAATACAAACCCTGACTCCGCGTTCTGCGGCGCGAGCCAGCACCGTACGCAAGGCAGCCCGACAGCGGGCCATAGCCTTGTCGCCGGAAGCAGAGGCGAAAGATTCTT
>CAYSUZ010000447.1:0-1802 GCA_964434335.1 uncultured Planctomycetota bacterium
CGCCAGGCCCATCTCCTGAACGCGTTCATAAGTTTCATCGTCGAGACCGACATCGGTAAGATACTGCGTGCCCGCATCGCCGTACTTGGCTTCGTAGTCGTAGAATTCGCGCATCGGGCAGACCTCAACGATAGGCAATGGCGATGTGCCAAGAACACTAACATTCAGCTCGCGCCCTGCGATGAATTTTTCCACCAGCACATCACCGTATTCGGCGGCTTTGTGTATGCCGTCAAGGATGCCTTGCTTGTCGCTTGCGATGCTGACCCCAACGCTGGAGCCTTCGGCGCGGGGTTTGATGACAACGCGCGGGCCGAGTGGTTTGACTGCGGCGAGATATTCTTTGTCGGTATGTTCGGTGCGAAACAGCACATGCTGCACAGTCGGAACATGTGCGGGATCGAGAACTTCCTTTGCAGCAGCTTTATCCATGCAAACGCGGCTGGCCTGCGCATCGCAGCCCGTGAAAGAAAGCCCGCGTTCCTGCATAAGCGCCTGGAGCGTGCCGTCTTCGCCGAACCCGCCGTGCAGCGCGATGAAAAAAATGTCGAAGGGATGGTTGAGTTCGGGGATGTCGAGGGAGGTAACGTCGACAAATTCCGCGCGCCAGTTCATCTTGCTCAAGGCTTTGCAAACGGCGCGACCAGATCGGATCGAGACTTCGCGCTCAGATGAAACGCCGCCTGCAAGGACAGCGATCAAGGGTTTGGCAGTGTCGTTGGTCATTTTCGAATTCCGTAATGTTCGTGTTGTTTTTTTGCGGGATGCGTTACCAGATTTCTAATTCCGTTTCGAGCGTGATTCCGAATTGTCGCTCGATCTCGCTGCGGATTTTGCCGATGAGGGCAAGCACGTCTTCAGCGGAGGCACGACCTCGGTTGACGATAAAATTGGCATGGGTTGTGGAAACAACTGCGTCACCACACGATGCGTCTTTAAGACCAGCCTCGTCAATGAGCCTACCTGCCGAGTTTCCGGGCGGGTTGCGGAAAACGCATCCCGCACATCGCGTGCCCAGCGGCTGAGTAGCATGTTTCTCTTCAAAAATGGCGTGCACTCTCTCACGGACGACTTCGCTTGCTTGCGGCACAAGCCCAAACCTCACCACGCTAACGACCGCGCCCTGTAAGGAAGAGCCGCGATAGGTGAATTCAATATCGGACGCCGGAATTGTTATCTCGCCCGTATCTTCGAATACGGTTACGCTCTCTACGGCAGCAGCTATCGTGCCGTGTTTGCCGCCTGCGTTCATCACAACCGCGCCGCCGACCGTGCCGGGCACACCTGTCATGACATCGAGTCCGGCCAGCCCCCGCGATGTTGTTTCGTTGACGAGCACGCTCATGGGCAGGCCCGCGGCGGCTTCGACCAGTGTGCGGCTCGGGGTTCGCTCGATCACGCGCCACGTTGTTGCGCGAGGCATAATGATGATGGGTTCCGGGATTATGGGCGTGGCAAAAAGCATGTTGGTGCCGCCGCCGAGTATTCTAAATTTTTCGCCACTCAGAAACGCGACAAGCGCGTGGACTTCGGCGATGTTGTCAGGCCGATAGAGTTTGCGCGCGACGCCGCCAATTCTAAAAGACGAAAATGGTATCAGCGACTCGTCGCATTTGAGAATACGGGCAAAATCATCTGTGAAATTTTCGCTGTTGTCGGTTCCTAGCACACCAATTCCTCACTCGGCGTCTTGATGCCCTCCATGTATATCCGCTGCGCCACTCGATATACGTCGCCAGCGCCCATAGTTACAAGGAGAGCGTTTTCCTGCAAGTTTTCGCGCAAATGCGTAAGGATGGCGT
>CAYSUZ010000448.1:0-1795 GCA_964434335.1 uncultured Planctomycetota bacterium
GAAAGTCCAATAATTCTCGCAGCCCGCTCTCCGCCAAACACATCTGCTTTCTTGCTTCACTGCGTTCACTGACATGATACGCCTTTTTCATTTCCTTGCGCCGCTGTTTTGAAAGTCTCGACATATAGCCCTCTTAATATGCTAGTTCCTCTGGCATCCTGGGACTTACAAGCCTCCACCCCGATGCGCACAATCCCCTGCCCGGTTGTGGGCAAGGGATTGCGATTTAGTCCGTTTGTTCTGCAAAATTTATTTTGCAAATTTCAGCGTCTTGAGAACCTGCCTAAAGGCTTCTTCGGCTTGTTGCTGCTTGTCGGCCTCGGCGATGTAGTAGATCATGAGTATAAACTTCTCGTGCGGAATTATCATCTGGCACAGGATAACTTTTTCATCGTCTTTGGTGGCCTGGGTTTTGAAGAAATACGCGTCATGCCCGTCAACTTTCATCTTGGCTATTTTGAGCACCCGGATCGAATCGAAGGACCTCCTATTTTCCTCCATGAGAGAACGCATTACCGCATCAACGCCCGGAAAACCCTTGCGCGGCATCTCAATAAATCCTATCAGGAGGTGCATCTTTTTATGCGCCAGGGCAAACTTGTTTTTCATCTTCTCGTCGCGCTCAATCACCCAGTTGCCCGCCTTGAGGGTCAAGGTAAAATATCCCATTCCGCTCTTGAGGTTGCCGCCCGGCGTATTTTCGTTTCCGCTATCTTTTTCGATCACTTCGAGGCCGCCAAAGCGCTCGGTGCGCGTCTTGACGATAGTTTCGAGCTTGTTCGAATACCCCATCTCCGCAACGACGGTTGTCGCGCGGTCTCTGCGCCCGTAATAACGATCTTTGGGATGATATACCCGTTTGGCCCTGCGCAATACCTTATGAACTATCTCGGAGATATTGGCGAAGGGAACGCCGTCAAGCACGAGTATCTCTTTGCCACGGCGAACCAAAACGTAGGCCATCTCGCCCTTGCGCCAGACCATGATATCCATCTCGCGGCGTGTGCGACGCACGGTCGTGAAGTCGGGCGCGGCGCCACGGGTGTGGACTATGTGGCGCGCGTAGAGCGCGGCGAATTCTTTAGCGTCGGTCGGGCTATCCCATGTGGTCAAAGCGATCGCGGCGACTTGTTTGGTCTTTTTGTTAAGGAAAAACGCCCATTCGTCGCCGTCCCAGCCGACACAGGCCTTGCGAGCATAGGGATCGTTGAGGCTGGATTGCAAAACCGAACCGAGCATGTATTCGCCCAGAGTTGCCAGCATCTGCCCTTCCCAGTCTTTGCCGAGCAGTGAGTCGCGGACGCGCAACTGGATGCGGACAGGATAGTCGGTGGTGCCGCGTTTGTATTTTTCGCGGTGCATCATCTGCTCGGTTGACAGCGGCGAGTTTTTATAGAGCCGCGGCACTCGTTTCCAGCCCTCTTCCTTAACGTAGGATTGCAGGAAGCTCGAACCGCAACTGTACTGAAATGCAAACCATTCCTTAAACACTCCGCCTTCGGCGTGGAACGGCTGGTTCATCGACATCATCACTCCGAGGTCCATGGGGAACTGTTCGACGGATGTCCCGCGAGTACCAAACGTGTAATCCAAACCAACACATGTGGCCTCGCCCTCGATAAGCGCACGGCGGGCCGTGTAGAGGTCGAAGTTGGTGCCGCATTGATTCAAAAATTTATCGAGGCCGAGTTGTTGGTCCTGCATGGCGTGAGTCAGTTCGTGTACCGAGGTCTCGGCGATCTCTTCGGGGCTGGATGTTTTGAGATAATAGAATTTCTTCTGCGAAGGAAGGTAT
>CAYSUZ010000449.1:0-1778 GCA_964434335.1 uncultured Planctomycetota bacterium
TCATGTGCGTCTTCCTCGGCTTTGATCGCGAAATCGAGGACTTCGTCTACGTTTTTGAAAGTGGTCATATTTTCTCCATCGTAAATGTAATTGTACTTACCGGCCCGCCAAGAATTTCTAGGCGAGCCGGGATGGTTTTGATGTGGGACCTGTTATCTGCCAGGGCAGTCCGTCAAGAGATTCTTTGGGTCTTCGAGTATGGTCTCAGGTATCTGGTTCTTTTGTTCGAGTATCTTGATGTACTTCTCGGGATTTTTCGCTATTTCTTTGCAAGAGTCCTCATTGCAGGCGTAAATCCTGACGCCTTTCTCTTCACAATCGTAATATATAGCTTTGTTGATCGGCGTGCCTTCTACTGGGCAGACCGTTTGTGCTCTCAGTGCTTTGATATGCAAGGATTCGCAGCCTCCAGCCATAACAACAAAAGCGGACAATAAAATGGCAATTAATAATAGATGCTTCATAGTTTACTCCTTGTTGAAGAAAAAATCCAAATAATACAAGATCAAAGCAATTCTACCAGTTCTTTGCGAGCAGTTCAAAGTGAGCCTGCGGATGGGCGCAGGCCGGACACTTCTCCACGGCTTCGGTGTCTGTGTGGATGTAGCCGCAGTTGCGGCAACGCCATGTTACGCTCTCTTCTTTTTTGAACACTGTTCCTGCGGCGATGTTTTTGAGCAGGCCTAAGTAACGCGCCTCGTGTTGTTTCTCGGCGACAGCGATAGACGAAAATACTGCCGCGATTTCATCGAACCCTTCCTCCTTGGCTGTCTTGGAGAAATCGGGGTACATCTCGCTCCACTCGTGATGTTCGCCACCCGCTGCTTCTTTGAGATTCACGGCAGTGGTGCCGACCACGCCTGCGGGGAAAGCCCCTGTGATCTCGACATCGCCGCCTTCTAGGAATTTGAACAGTCGTTTTGCGTGTTCTTTTTCCTGGTCAGCGGTTTCGGAGAAAATATCAGATATCTGCACGAAGCCATCTTTTTTGGCCTGGCTGGCGAAGTACGTGTAGCGATTGCGGGCCTGTGATTCTCCTACGAATGCTGTTAGGAGGTTCTTTTCTGTTTTTGTTCCTTTGATGCTCATTGCACACTCCTTATTGGTTGAAAGGTTGTTGTTTATTTTTGCATTTGGCGCAAAGGCCAAATAATTCTACCCTGTGGCTCGTAATTTCGTATTCATCCGTAACCGGGTTATTGTAACTGACGGTTATTTTGGACTCGATATCTATCAGCCGTCCGCATTGCGTGCAGCGCATGTGAGCATGTTTTTTGGGATTTCCGTCGAAACAGGTTTGCCCGCCAGCGCAGGGGAATTTTACGATTTCGCCCTGTTCAGCAAGCAAATCGAGGTTGCGGTATACCGTTCCCAGGCTAATGCGCGGCAGCCGCTTGCGCACCATTCCGTACAGCGTGTTGGCTGTTGGGTGCGCGCAAACCTTGCGTAGTTCCTCAAGGATTACGTCGCGTTGCCGACTGTGCCGGTATGTTTTTTTGTATTTCATAATCACTTGTCAGTAATGGTAACGATTATCATTATGCCCTGGTTTCCCAATTAGTCAAATAGTTTTTTTAAGGAAATTGTATTCCAATTGCGTCAGGATTGCGTTAAGGGAAAGCGGGCTTGCCAGGAAAATTGCATCAAAGCGATTTGAGTGCTATGCCCGTTGGTTTTTCTGCAACGTATTGTTGTGGCCATTCATTTGAAAAAGACTTCTGCCTAGTCGGTGCGCTTGCCGGCAATGAAATCTTCCATCATCTGATACGCTACGTCGT
>CAYSUZ010000450.1:0-1777 GCA_964434335.1 uncultured Planctomycetota bacterium
GCAAATCCTCCTGCGCCTCGACAAAGTATTCGCGCGTGTCGGCGATACGCTCAACATGACCGCATTTTCGTCGCTCAACACCGGCTCGATGTATTTCGACATCGTGCGCGATGGCCAGATAATACTGACCAGCGTCACCGACCTGAAAAACGGAAAAGCAAATATACCGGTAGACCTCTCGCCCGACTACAAGGGCACACTGATCGTCAACGCTTACCAAATAAACCGCAGCGGCCAAATCGTCCGCGACACAAAGAGCCTTTGCGTAACACCGGCCAACGAACTCGATATCTCGGTCAAAGTCGATCGCAAAGTCTACAAGCCCGGCGACGAAGCAAAAATTGTCTTCACCGTCAAAGACGCCAACGGCAGCCCCACGATGGCGGCGCTGGGCGTGGCAATAGTGGACGAGGCAATCTTTGCGCTCTCGGAAATGCAGCCAGGATTGGAGAAGGTTTTCTTCGCGCTCGAAAAAGAAATCATGACACCGCGCTACGAGATCCACGGCTTCCGACCCGAACGATTCATCATCCAGCCGCTTGACTCCGATGACCCCGCGCGCAAAACCGCGGCAAAAGCGCTCGCCGCGGCCATCAGCACCGAAATCTCCTACTCGCTGGACATAACCACCAAAGACGAACAGTTCGAACAATACTACACGCAAATCGAAAAGATGGTCGAGGACAAAACCACGGTCATCTCCTCAGCAGTTACGGCCTACGTCAAAACAAAGTCGGCCACGGCGCTGCGAAATCTTGAAAACATGCATGCACTGCTTAACATCCTTGTCAAAGAAGGTCGCCTGAATAAAGGCTACGCACTCGACCCATGGGGTCGGCACTACATCTTCCCCTCTCCACGCCACTGGAAACACATCGCGTATTGCAGCCTCGGACCGGACGGCAAACCTGACACGCGCGACGATATCCTTATCTTTGACGAAGATGTCGTGCCCAATAATAAAACTTTCTATTTCCAAAAATACGACAACAACCATCTGGCCATAGTTCGCAAGATGGAGCAGGAAAAAGGCATGATGAGGCACTGGGACTTCGCTGGCAGGCCAGGAAACAGAAAGGACGGCATGGCAGCAGGCGGAATGCCCAAAGGTGCGCCACCAGAAGCTTTTGAGCCAATGATGGATAATGAGGAAAGCGAGGGATCCCCTTCGGCAAAAGAAACGGAATCGGGCAACGGCGCGAAACCGCGTCTGCGCCAGGACTTCCCCGAGACACTCTACTTCAACCCGCGCATACTCACCGACCGCTACGGCCGAGCCACCCTCAACATACCCATCGCCGACGAGATAACAACATGGCGAATGTCCACGATGGCCAACAGTGCCAGCGGCGCTCTGGGCAGCATCGACACGCCGATCTCAGTGTTCATGGACTTCTTCATCAACCTTAACCTGCCCGTGGCAATGACGCAAAACGACTACGTCAAGGTGCCGGTCGTTGTGCATAACTATCTCAAAACCCGCCAGACAATAACCCTCACGCTCGAAAACGATAATGATGACTGGTTCGAGCTAACCGGAGATCCCAAACAGACAATACAGGTTGAGCCGGACAGGGCGACGGTGGCATACTTCGGAGTCAAGGCCATCAAGGTCGGCAGACACGCCTTCACTGTGCTCGCACGCAGCAACAGCGGCAAAGCCGATTACATCAAAAAGAGTGTCGACATTGCGCCCGACGGCATGATGCACGAGATCGCCTTCAACGGCAAGCTGGACGGCAAAGTCGAAAAAACTATTACCATCCCGCAGGACGCC
>CAYSUZ010000451.1:0-1765 GCA_964434335.1 uncultured Planctomycetota bacterium
GCGCAAACACCGGCATCGGCGGCGTGATCCGCGATCCGCTTGGCACAGGTTTAGGTGCCAAGCCTATTATCAACACCGACGTGTTCTGCTTTGGTCCGCCAAACCTGCCCGCAGAGAAATTGCCCAAAGGCACGCTGCATCCCAAGCGAGTCATGAAAGGCGTGGTCGCGGGCGTGCGCGACTACGGCAACCGCATGGGCATCCCCACGACCAACGGCGCGCTTTATTTCGACGAGCGCTACGTTGGCAACCCGCTGGTGTACTGCGGCAACTGCGCCATAATGCCGTGCGACAAAATTGAAAAAGCTGCACGGCCCGGCGATCTGATCGTTGCGGTCGGCGGCCTGACCGGACGCGATGGCATAGGCGGGGCAACCTTCTCGTCGATTGAACTCAACGACGAAAGCGAAACGACCAGCTCCGGCGCTGTGCAGATTGGCAACGCCATTGTCGAAAAGACCGTTGTCGATACGATACTCCAGGCGCGAGATCGCGGCTTGTATTCCTGCATCACTGACTGCGGTGCAGGGGGCTTTTCCTCGGCGGTTGGTGAGATGGGCGCTGATATTGGCGCGGAGGTCGAACTGAGCAATGCGCCGCTGAAGTACCACGGCCTGACCTACACCGAGATTTGGATTAGCGAGGCGCAGGAACGTATGGTCATATCGGTGCCGCCGGAAAATATCGACGAGACGCTGGCGCTGTTTGCCGCCGAAGACGTTAGTGCGACGGTGCTGGGGTCCTTTACCGACGACAAAATGCTGCGGCTGAAGTACAAGGGCAAGGTTGTATGCGAACTCGACATGGACTTCCTGCATGAAGGCACGCCGCGCAATCTGCGCAAGGCGGTTTGGGCCGAGCCGAAACTTGCCGAGCCGGAAATCGCGCCTAAGAAAAATTACAGCGCCGATCTCAAAAAGATATTCTCCTCCTGGAACGTCTGCTCTAAAGAGTGGGTCATTCGCCAGTACGACCACGAAGTGCAGGCTGGCAGCATCGTCAAGCCGCTGGTTGGCGTGACCAACGACGGCCCGGGCGACGCCTCGGTTACTGCGCCGGTTGCTGGTTCGGATCGCGGCATAATTTTGAGCAACGGCATGAATCCGTGCTACGGCGACATCGATCCATATTGGATGGCGGCGTCGGCTATCGACGAGGCGCTGCGCAATGTGATCGCGGTTGGTGGCTCGCTGGAGCGCGTGGCGCTGTTGGACAATTTCTCGTGGGGCAACCCCGAAGTGCCCGAGCGGCTGGGCGCGCTTGTGCGTGCGGCGCGGGCCTGCCACGACTACTCGTTGCACTACGGCACGCCGTTTATATCGGGCAAGGACAGCCTCTACAACGAATATGAGAGCGGTGGCAAGACCATTGTCATTCCGCATTCGCTGCTCATTAGCGCGATTGCCGTTATGCCTGACGTTAAAAAATCGCTGACGATGGATTTCAAAAACGATGGCAACCTTATCTACATTGTCGGCATGACGCGCGACGAGATGGGCGGCTCGCACTACTATCGCATTCACGGCGAGGTCGGCGCGAACGTGCCGCGGGTCTACGACGATTCGAAAATTATCATGGACAAACTCGCCCATGCGATGGAGTGCGGGCGTGTGGTGTCCTGTCACGACTGCTCTGAAGGCGGGCTGGCTGTGGCTGTGGCCGAGATGGCATTTGCTGGAGGCCTCGGTGCGCTGGTCGATCTTGGCAAGGCACCGGTGGACTTCGAGGCGGAGAGTGCTGCGAAGGTTTTGTTCTCCGAATCCAA
>CAYSUZ010000452.1:0-1755 GCA_964434335.1 uncultured Planctomycetota bacterium
TCACAAAAGGTCATATCCGTACATACAGACTTTTGCAACAGCATTACTATATATGGCCAAAAAAAAAGCACCGGAGGGGGGATCCATTTAATGTCAGCGTTACCTCCATACCTGGCAGGGGTGGCAATAAGGGAACAGTCACATTTCAAGTTTGGAGAAATTAACAAAGTTTGGTCCCCCCCAAAACTCTAGCCTGCTAATTTTTTTGAGACATTAAGAAGAAAACTTAACTGGGGAGGACAAATCAACTATGCCTCGCATTGAGATCATTGAGGACCGCTGCAAAAGCTGTGGTCTTTGCATCGACGTATGTCCCAAAGACTGCATTGAATTGGGCACAACAGTAAACGCACTCGGCGTCAACCCAGCTGTATACGGTAGCGGTTGTGTCGGATGCGGCAATTGCGCACTAATATGCCCGGACGTCTGCATTGAGGTGTTCAAAGACGACAAGTAGTCTGGCCGTTCGATAAGTGAATATAAGATATTTCCGAGAACCTTATACAGGACGAAGCAATATGAAACAATTAATGACAGGCAACGAAGCAATGGCCGAGGCCGCAATACAAGCGGGCTGCAGACACTACTACGGCTATCCGATAACACCGCAAAACGAATTCACCGCGTACATGTCGCGCCGCATGCCGCAGGTCGATGGCGTATTCATCCAATCCGAAAGCGAAATCGCCGCGATCAACATGGTGCAAGGTTCGGCAGCAGCTGGTTTCAAGACCATGACTTCTTCCTCCAGCCCCGGCATCTCGCTCAAGCAAGAAGGCATCTCCTACATCGCCGGACAGCAACTACCCGCAGTTATCCTAAACGTAGTGCGCGGCGGACCCGGACTGGGCAACATCGGCCCGGGACAGTGCGACTATTTTCAGGCCACCAAAGGCGGCGGTCACGGCGACTATCACCTTATCGTCCTGGCGCCCTCCACGGTGCAAGAAGGCACTGAGCTGATTAGAGACGCGTTTGAATTAGCGATAAAATATCGCAACCCCGTGATGATTCTCAGCGACGGCAGGCTGGGACAGATGATGGAGCCGGTGGAAATCCCCGAAGGCAACGAAGTGCCCTTCCCGCCCGCCGACTACATTCTGACAGGCAACGAAGGTCGCAAAACCCGACACATTATTTCCTTGTTCCTCAACGAGCCAGAACTCGAAGCCTGGAACGAAGAACTTCAGGCCAAGTACGACAAGGTCAAAGAGAACGAAGTGCGCTACGAGGCAACAGGCATCGACGACGCCGACTACATCATCGTCGCCTATGGCACCAGCGCACGCAACAGCAAGGAAGCCATCAAGCAACTGCGCGCCGAAGGAATTCGCGTCGGCATAATCCGCCCGATCACCCTGTGGCCCTTCCCCTACGAAGCGATAAGCGAAGCAGCCCAGCACATCAAGGGCATCCTCGTGGTGGAGATGAGCGCAGGACAGATGGTCGAAGACGTTTATCTCGCAACCAAAGATTCCTGCCCGGTATTCTTCTACGGCAGGATGGGCGGGATCGTCCCGACGGCCAACGAAATCCAACAGAAGGTTCTCGGAATCGCAAACGATAAGTAATCTAGGCGACAAAAACAAAACTCATCGTAACAGTGAGGAAAACGATGCAAACGATAAAAAATCATCCGAAAGCAATGTGTCCAGTCACAACGCACTACTGCGCGGGCTGCGGCCACGGCATAGCACATCGCATAGTTGCCGAAGTTCTCGACGAACTCGGCGTCCAGGGACGTACCATCGCAGT
>CAYSUZ010000453.1:0-1743 GCA_964434335.1 uncultured Planctomycetota bacterium
GCAAATTTCTTCGCAACAGCCGCGTGCGCATCGCGCTGCTAAAGGGCAAACAAAAGGCATCGGAGCGCAAGCAAACGCTCGATGATCTGGCGGCGGGCAAGATCGATATCATCGTCGGTACTCACGCGCTCATCCAAAAAGATGTCGCTTTCCGGCAAATCGGAATCATCGTCGTCGACGAGCAGCACAAGTTCGGCGTACTTCAACGCGGCGCGCTAAAGCACAAGGGGCTCAATCCCGATGTGTTGGTTATGACGGCCACGCCAATCCCGCGGACTCTGGCGATGACGGTTTTTGGCGATCTCGATGTATCGGTAATCGAGGGTCTGCCGCCGGGACGCGTGCCGACGGAAACCAGCCTGATACCGACGAAAAAAATCGGCCCAGCTTACGAATTCATCAGGACGGAATTGACGGCGGGCCGACAGGCGTACTTCGTCTATCCGCTCATTGAGGAATCGCGAAAGGAAGGCATGACCGGTTTGAAGGCCGCAACGCAAACGCGCGAGGAGCTGGCAAAAAAGGTCTTCCCCGAATTCAGCGTCGCCCTGCTGCACGGCGGCATGAAGCCCGACGAAAAAGATAGAATTATGACCAAGTTTCGCAGCGGCAAAACTCAGGTGCTTGTCTCGACGGTCGTTATCGAAGTCGGCATCGACGTGCCCAACGCCACTATTATGGTGGTCGAAAACGCGGAGCGCTTTGGTCTGAGTCAATTGCATCAGTTACGCGGCAGGATCGGACGCGGGACGGAAAAATCGTACTGCCTGCTGTTCAGCAATCCCAAAACTGATAACGCGCGTGATCGACTGGGAATCATGACCGAGACATCGGACGGCTTTAGAATAGCCGAACAGGACTTGCGGCTGCGAGGGCCGGGCGAAATGTTAGGCACGCGCCAGCATGGGCTGCCCGAACTTCAACACGCGGATCTGGCCGAAGATTTCGAGCTGCTCTGCCAGGCTCGCGACGATGCGTTTGCTGTGGTAAATCACCGCGAGATGCAAACGGGCAAGAGGCGGATAAAACTTAACGAGAAGGCGTACGAGAGATTGCTGAACGAGATGCGCACACGAATCAAAAACCAAATCGAATTGATGAGGACGGCATGAAAAATTCGCGACGAGATCGCTGGTGATTTTCAATTTCATACAACTTGGAGTGTTGTTGCTGCTAAGCGCGTTTTTCAGCGGCTCGGAGACGGCGTTCTTTTCGCTGGATCGTGCGGCGCTGAAACGTTTTGAGAATTCGCGCTCGCTCGGAGGTCAGGTTGCGTTTGAATTAGCCAAGCGCCTGCGAAGGCTGCTGTTCGTAATCCTTTTTGGCAACATGGTAGTCAACATCCTCTTCTTTGCGATATCATTCAAAATCGGTCAGGAATTGGCGCAAACCTACGGTGCGGGCGCGGCAGTAATCAGCGGCATAATCGCGCTGATAGTCGTAATTACGCTTGGCGAAGTAACGCCAAAAAGCATGGCGTATCATATACCGGAGATATGGGCGAAATTCGCGGCGCTGCCGCTGTTGATAATGCAGAAGATGCTGATGCCGCTAGAATGGCTGGCAGCAAAGCTGCGACCAAGGAAACATACAACAAGCGATGCGAACACCGAAGAATACAGCCGCGAGGAAATACGGGAGATGCTCAAATCCGCCGCGATTCCGTCCGACACCGACCCGCGCCTGACGCGACTGGTGCGCGAATTGGTGGACTTCAGCGACATCGACGTACACGAAATAATG
>CAYSUZ010000454.1:0-1732 GCA_964434335.1 uncultured Planctomycetota bacterium
AATTCGACAGGCACACCGAGCAGCAATGCTCATCAAAATGTATCCGAATCCGCCCAATTGACCAATTATCGTTAGGCGGAAGAAACTGAGTGCGCACCGCCTCCACACCATCGCCCACAATTTCGTATTGCGCGTCGGGGCGGAGATGCGCCGCCTTGCGAATATCGAGGCCCATTATTTTGCAGCACACCGCGTCGACCGCAAATGCCTCGCGTCCGGCAACCAGCGCATCAGCCCTGCGAGGCTTGCCGAAAAACGACGGGCCGTTGCCCTCCAACGCCACAAAGCCCTCGACGATGTTGAGCGCAGGCCGAATCGCCTCTCCCATCTGCTCGACCGGGCCGTGAAGTCCACGCCGATGAAATGCCATCTTATCTTTAAGAGCAAGCAGGCCCTTGTTATTTTTGACCGAAAGCGAGACGTAAGTCTGCGAATGCGTTTTCATCTTCGCAATGTTGATGTACTCATGCGTGCGCAGAAGCGAGGGCAACTCGCAGTCGCCGATTTTTTCGCGCGGTTCTTCGTCGAGACTCACCAGTCGCACGTTTCTGTGCCGCCGAGCCAGTGCCCGAAAACCCGTAACGCGCAAAATCTTTTCGTAATCCTTCGGCGCAGGCGTGCCATCTCCGACCACAAATTTCCTGTCGGGAAACAATTCGACAAACGCCTCAACTATCGCCGGATGTGTTGTTACGCCCCTGTTGGGAACAAATGGACGAACGAGGTTGGGCTTGATGAAAATTTCTTCGCGCTCCGGTGCATAGCCTATCGCATCAAGCGCACGACGCAACCCTTCCCGCGCACAATTGGAGGCAGATTTCACGACGGCAACACGATTCATCGCCGCTCTCCAGACGCGCCAAATTCGCTTTCGGATAAATCGAACTCGTCAATAAAATCGGGGTCGCCCACAAGGTGCAGCATCTTCAATTGGCCGTCATGCGCGCCCTGCAAAAGCCTCCGCTGGCGATAGCGCTCCATGCTGCCGGCCTTGAGCACCAATACCTGCATCGGTTCAAGCCGCAACGAGTCGCGCTTGGCGCAGTACTCGATATTAATACGTTTGAGTTCCTCGTCGGCCTCGCGCCCCATTGCCTGCCACGCGCTGCCGGTGCCGTTGCAGGCTTCAACCGCCAATACGTATTGCGGCGTGTCGCCACGCACTACGGTCGCAAAAAAGCCATCGGTCTCAAGATCGTGTCGCTCGCAGAGATTTTTCACCAACAACACGATTTGGGGTTCGGTTATTTTTTCGCCAACAGTAGAGACCACGTTATCGGCGCGATGCAAAAATTCAATCGTCGGCACCCCACTTCGCATCTCTAATACTCGCACAACATCGCGAATATCGTAGCGGTACAAGCCGCCGGAATTGGTGGTGATGACGCGATAGCAGCGACCTGCTTCGAGTTGGTCGCAGGTTAGTGCCGGAGCGTTGGCGTCCTGATTATCGGGTTCGTAGGGGATGAATTCCATAAAGTGGCCGCTGACGGCGGCCTGCCCGCCGACGCTGTCGGAGCGGCATGGTATCGAGAAGTAGCCCTCCGAGGCGTTAAAACCCAGATCGCGTATCGGTAATCCTGCCAAATACGGTTTGAGACGCGTAACATAATGCGCCGCCGACGAAGCTGTCCAGCAATTGACCAGCGCCAGTCTCGGCCAGATACGGCGCAGCTCCATAACGCTGTGAGCGTCGATTTCGCGTTGCAAGAAATCCGCACGTTGCGGATCG
>CAYSUZ010000455.1:0-1729 GCA_964434335.1 uncultured Planctomycetota bacterium
CGGCGAGCCGATTATGCCCGGCGTACTTATCTTCGAGGCTCTAGCGCAACTGGCTGGAGTGTTGCTGCTGCGCAAGATGGAAAACGCCGGCAAGACTGCGGTGCTTTTGAGCATCGACAAGGCGAGGATACGAAAAACGGTAGTGCCCGGCGATCAACTTGTGCTGGAAGCGACCGCTACGAAAGTTAAGAGCCGCACAGGGCAGGTAAGCGCCCGTGCTAAAGTCGACGGCAAGGTTGTGGCCGAGGCGCAGATAAGATGTATGCTGGTTGATACCAGATCGTAACGCCGTAAGGCGCTAAAACCATTGACGCATTTTTGAGAGTAAAAACAGTGAGCGACATTATTATTGATCCGTCAGCGAAAGTGCATCCAGATGCCAAACTCGCACCGGGTGTGGTGATTGGGGCTTTTACGCTTGTCGGGCCACATGTGGAAATCGGCCAGGACACCCGCATAGGCAACAACTGCACGATTACCGGTCATACGACTCTTGGCAAGGGCAACCAGGTTTTTTCCTCGGCGGTTCTGGGATCCTTCCCGCAGGACATTACATATAACGGCGAGCCTACCAGACTTGAGATCGGCGACGGCAACCTCTTTCGCGAGTTTGTTACAGTTAACGTGGGTACGGTCAAAGGCGGCGAACTGACTCGCATTGGCAACAACTGCATGTTCATGGCGTGCAGCCATGTTGCGCACGATTGCCATGTAGGCAGCAACGTAATTATGATCAACAACGCCCTTATTGCAGGCCACGTTGAAATAGGCGACAGGGCCGTACTGAACGGCGGCGCGGCCATCAACCAGTTTTGCTCCATTGGCAAATGGGCTTATGTCGGCGGCCTGACACGCATCGTGCAGGACGTGCCTCCCTTCACCATCATCGAAGGCCATCCCGCTCGTATTCGCGGAGTCAACATAATAGGCATGCAGCGCGGCGGTTTTACCGAAGACCAGATCAACAAACTCAAAGAAGCCCACAAGTTCATTTTCCGCTCTTCCAGCGTTCACAGCAAGGCCCTTGAAGAATTGGAATCCAAGCCGGATCTGAGCGAAGAAGTTCGATACCTGGTGGAATTCCTCCGGCGGCGCGAACAGGGCAAGAGCGGCAGATGGCGCGAGACTCAAAGGATAAAAAAACATGCATAAACTTAAAGTTGCGGTTGTTGGGGTTGGACACCTAGGCAAATTCCACGCGCGTGTTCTCTCCGAGATGGAAGACGTAGAGCTGGTCGGCGTCGTAGATCCCGACGAAACAATAGCGGGCGAGATAGCTGCGAAATACAACACGAAACCGTATTCTTCGTACAGCGAAATCATCGATCAAATTGATGCAGTGAGTATTGCGGTTCCGACGAAGCTGCACTACGAAATCGGGCGTGATTTCCTTGCGCGAAAAATCCCGACGATGATAGAAAAGCCAATAACCGAGGACGTCGCTACGGCTCGCAAGCTTGTTGATATTGCACGCGAGAACAATACGATCCTGCAGATAGGCCACATCGAACGGTTTAACCCGGCGATTGTCGCCACACGCGAGATTATCGACACGCCACGTTTTATCGAGTCGCACAGGCTTGCGCCGTATTCGTTCCGTTCGCGCGATGTCGACGTCGTGATGGATCTGATGATTCACGATATCGATATCATCCTCAGTCTTGTCAACAGCCCGCTCAAAGAAGTACGCGCCATTGGTTATCCGGTCATATCCAAAAGCGAAGACATA
>CAYSUZ010000456.1:0-1727 GCA_964434335.1 uncultured Planctomycetota bacterium
CACTGCTTTCAGTAGAGACTTCCGTGTCTTCCGTTACAACGGCTTCTTGCTTTTCTGCCTCTGGTTTTGCAGCTTTTGGCTCTGTTGCAGCGGGAGCGGTCTTTTTCGGTTCTGCAGTTTTCTTTGGTGCGGCCTTTGCCTTTGGTTCGGAGGCGGTTTTGGCTTTTTCTTTAGTGGGCTTTTTCTCCTCCACCTTGGCTTCTGGTGTGGGTGCGGGTGTTTCTGTTCCCTGTGCATTGCGAATCAGGGTGACGGCATCCTCATCCAACGCGCTCATGTGGCTTTTGGCTTCAACGCCAAGATCGTGTACCCGGGCCAGCATATCTTTGCTGGATAGCCCCAGCTCTTTGGCTAATTCGTGAACTCTCATGTTTCGCCTTCTGTAAGTGCCGCTTGCAGGTCACGGCGCATTATTGCTGATGAAGCCTTTTGCGGTTAGGCTTCCGTGTCCTGCTGAGTTGTTTCTACTGCCGCGTAGATTCCCCGTGCCGCGTCGATGTCGATGTCCAACATCTCGGCAATGTCTTGGGCCTCGGCGGCCAGGACGCCTTCAACAGTTAAAAATCCTGCCCCCACAAGGGCTTGGGCCGTTTCCAGAGAGATTCCGTCTACCTCTGCCATGCGTTCGATAGCGAGGGAGACCTTCTCTTCGAAGGAAATGGCTGACTCATCCTTTTGGATATCAATTTTCCACCCAACAAGCTTGGCGGACAAGCGCACATTCTGTCCGCGTTTTCCGATAGCGAGAGAGAGTTGATCGGAATCGGCAATCACGTGAATCACGCGTTCGCCATCTTTCTCAACAATATCGACTTTGGCTAGACGTGCCGGCGAGAGGGCGTTGGTGACATAGGTCTTGGTGTCCTCACTCCAGCGAATAATATCAATTTTTTCACCCGAAAGCTCACGAACGATGTTTTTTACGCGCATTCCCCGCATGCCAACACAGGCACCAACCGGATCAACCTTGGAATCATTTGATATAACCGCAATTTTGGTGCGATAACCGGGTTCGCGGGCAATGTCTTTGATCTCAACGATACCATCCGCGATTTCGGATACTTCGAGTTCGAAAAGCCTCCGCACAAAGTTGGGATGGCTGCGCGATAGAATGATTGCGGGCCCCGCTTGGCTGTTTTGAACACTCACCACGTAGGCCCGGATGCGTTCACCAATCTGATATTCTTCAGTTGGTACGCGTTCACGCGAGGGGAGTATGCCTTCTGCCCGGCCAAGATCAACAACGATATCGCTTCGATTAAACTGGCGAACCCCACCGCTGACAATGTCCCCGACGCGGTCTTTGTATTCATCAAAAACGATTTCGCGCTCAGCCTGTCGAATGCGCTGTGTGATTGCTTGCTTAGCGGTCTGTGCCGCGATTCGCCCTAAACTCGCTGTGCCGCATTCAACTTCAATGGCCTCGCCAACTTTGGCCTCGGGGTGTGCCTTGAGAACCTCGTAAAGCGTGATTTCATCCGCTTGGGCTTTTGGGGCGTCCACAATAATTCGAGTGGCGTAAGCCTTTATGTCGCAAGTTGTTCTGTCAATAACGACGCGCATGTCTTCATCGGCTACGGAGTTCTTTCGTGCGGCCGACTGTAGGGCAAACTCCACGGCTTCAATCAGGATTTCGCGGTCAATTCCGCGTTCCTTTTCCATATAATTCAAAATGGCAATGAGCTCATTATTCATAGCAAATCGTCGCTTTCTCCAGTTTTCTCAAT
>CAYSUZ010000457.1:0-1715 GCA_964434335.1 uncultured Planctomycetota bacterium
GCCACGCAAAAAGCGTATAACCTTAGGGCCAAACAACAGGGTCAACACGAAAGCCGTTATCGCTGCGGCAGCCGCACGCAATAGTATTTTGTCGAATCCCACCAAGAAATCCGGGCCGAAAAAATCGGCCCGACGGAGGTATTCATGCAGAAGGGCATAGAGCATCCTTGCGCCTGCCGAGCAAATGTTCTCTTAACGAATCAATCAATTCTTCGAGCCGCACTTCGCGTGAAGCCTTGAAAAGCACAGCGTCGCCGGGTGCTACGAAACTTCTGAGTTTAACAAGTGCCTCGGCATTTCCTTCGCAATAGCAAGATTGAAGCTTTCGGCCCGCAGCGGACTCGTGAATAAAACGCGCGTCGCCACCCACGGCCACAAGCATATCGACGCCCGAAGCGCGCACAACTTTGCCGATGGAGCGATGAATCTCGCAGGACTGCTTGCCAAGCTCGGCCATCTCGCCGAGCACCAAAATTTTTCTGCCCTCGCACGGCGTTCCGTCCAGCACGCTGATCGCAGCGCCAACGGAGTGAGGGTTAGCGTTGTAGGCGTCGTTGATAATACAAACGCCAGCGGCATCTTCGCGCTGAAGACGCATTTGCGGCAGCTTGAAGGTAAGCAGCGAGGCGCAAATATCTTCAAGCCCCACGCCCATCTTGCGCGCCACAGCAATGGCCGCAAGCGAGTTGCCTACGTTGTGCCGCCCCGGACAGCCAAGTTCAATGCGGTCATGCCCGTTGAGATAATACGTTACTGTATCGCCATGCTGCTCGATTTCCGTGGCGCAATAGTCGGCCTCGCCTTCTAGTCCCCACCAAACAACTGATTCGCGCGGCATGGTACGAAAGACTTCGAAAAACGGCTCGGCGGAATTGAGAACCGCGAGACCATCTTCGGGCAGCGCAGCGAGGAGGCTGGTTTTTTCTTCCGCTACTCCGGCCATAGTCTTGAGGCCTGCGAGATGAGTCATGCCGATGTTGGTCAAAACGCCGATATGCGGCGAAACAATATCCGCAAGATAAGCAATCTCACCGGGGGAGTTGGTGCCGATCTCGACTATCACCGCACGGTCGTCAGGCTCGACAGCAAGCAGCGTCAGCGGCACGCCGATGAAGTTATTAAAACTCTTGGGCGATTTTGCGGTTTTCATCGTGGAGCTGAGGATGTGGTGGATCATGTCTTTGACGGTAGTCTTGCCGTTTGAGCCGGTAACGGCTACGAAAGTTGCGTCGGAGGCATTGCGGCAATGATGGGCAAGAGCGCCGAGGGCGCGAGTAGTATCAGAGACATGCAACAGCCGGCGCTCGTCGTACTTTCCCGACACATGCCAGCCTGATTTCACCACCGCAGCGCACGCTCCCCTTTCAAGGGCTTCGACCACATAGTCGTGCCCATCGAAACAGCGGCCTTCGATCGCAAAAAAGACCTCGCCTGCTTCCAACGTGCGCGTATCGATGGATACTCCGCACACGGTCTCATCGATCAGGCCCACTTCGGGCGCGCCGACAATCCGTGCGATATTTTCTAGTTTCATCGGAATCATTTTCGATTTTCCATTTTCATTATTATGCCGTCTTATGCAATCGCGATTGTTTCGCGCTGCTTCGTGACAGCCGAGGGGATGTTTTGCAAAGCCCTCAGCGCCACTTCTCTGTCGTTGAAGGATATTTCGCTTCCATCGAATTTTTGCGTCTTTTCGTGACCTTTGCCCGCGA
>CAYSUZ010000458.1:0-1703 GCA_964434335.1 uncultured Planctomycetota bacterium
TCACCAGCACGAAAACCCCTTTGCCGTGGGCGGCAGCCGTTTTGACAAACGGTAAAACCGAGTCCGAACCGAGATAGGGATTGACCGTAACGGCGTCGGCGGGAAACGGCTCGAATTTTTCGCCGTCGATTTCGGCTTCGCCGAGATACGCGTTGGCGTAGCCCTGAGCGGTCGAGCCGATGTCGCCTCGCTTTACGTCGAGCAGCACCAGCAGGCCCTTGCTGCGAGCGTACTCCATTACCTCGTAGAGTGCTTCGACGCCAGCTGGCCCGAATTGTTCGAAGAAGGCTGATTGCGGCTTGACGACCGGAACGTGGGCGCAGATTGCGTCAATAAGTTCGGTGCAGAAGGTGCGTATGACTGCGGCGCATGCGACGGGTGTTTTGCCGTGTTGTTTGATGGCGGATTTTTTGATGCTTTCGGGGATGGGCGACCAGTGCGGGTCCAGGCCCGCGACGGCGCAGCTTTTACGTTGTTTTATCAGTGATGTTAGTCTGTCTGCAAAGTTTGTAGTTTTCATAATTATCCGCAAAGAGTTTTAGTTTAAGATTGTCACGCATCATTTTGTACGAGGCAAAACGCAGGCACATATGCGACATAACTCCGCGCTCCTTTAACATCTCGGCATAGTCTTGCTCGAGCAACGATTTTTGAACAAACAGCATGCAGCGGTTTTTCAAGCGCAGCGCGTCGGCGTAATTCCACAGAAACCGCTTTTCTTTGGAGCGCAGTCCGTGTGCGAGACACAATTCATTAAACAGATGTCGGCCCTCGCGGTCAACCAAAAACTGTCGGGCGAGGCGTCTGCCAACGAAAAATGCCAGGATTGTCGTCAGCATAAATACTAGTATATACCAGAACATGGAGCCGGAAGAACTGCTGCCGAAGTTCTCGGTGAATTCTTCGAAGAATTTTTTTGTGTGCAGGATCCAGATCATGATTTTCCCTTCATCTCCGTTTTGGTGCTCGCCAGTCGGTTCAGCGCTTCTTTGGCAATGGATCGTACGCGAGCGTCCTTATCGCTTGATGCGATAAAGCTTAGCATATGCAGGCCCGTTTCGTGTTGGAGTTCCATAATGACGCTGATGGCGGCCACGCGCATGTTGGCAACGGAGTCGGCGAGCATCTTTTCGAGTTCGTCGCGCCAGTGTCGGTTGCCGATAGCGTCGAGATAGAGCACCAACTCCGCACGGACGCGGGGGCCGGGATGTGTGGTGAGTTTCATCACTTCGGCCAGAGGCTTGGCGCATCTGTTTTTTGCGAGTGTTTCCATCGCGGCGACGACTATGCGTCGGTCTTCGTCGCTGAGGCATTTTGTGGCGGCCTGGTTTGCAGAGGGCTTGTCTATGCCGTGCAGGGCTTCGAGTGCCGCAATTCGTGCTCGGATAGAGTTTCCCGGCAAGACGGTTGCGAGTATCTCTTCGGTGAAATCCGCGCCTATTTCGAGTATCCCGATTATGTGCATCGTTTTTTCGCGGGTATACGGTTCGTTGCTTCCCAGCGCCTTGCGCAGTTTGGCGGAAATATCGGGATCGACTCTTTTTATCGCCTGTGCGATTTTGTGGCGCGATTTCGTGTTAAACTTTTCGAAGGCTTTGAAGTACGACCGGAAATCGAATTGCGCGACTTCCTTGCCGGCGACCGCGCGCACGACAGGAAATTCACTCAGCAACTGCCGGACGATGAGTTCTTCCCGGTCGGCT
>CAYSUZ010000459.1:0-1697 GCA_964434335.1 uncultured Planctomycetota bacterium
GCGCTGTGCGCGCGAATTTGATCCTGACGGGACGCTTGATGAGGGGATTGTTGCAGACCTTCGTGACGCTGCGATGGATAGGCGCGAGAGTGGCGAATACAGAAAGGCTATGCAGATACTTAAGGGCGCTGAGGAGTTTTTGCCGCAGTCGCCAGAAATATTATTTGATGTTGGCATGTTGCATTACAAAAAAGCGACGGACGCTATGAAACCCGTACCAGGCGAGTCCAAGCGCGCATTTGAGAAAAGGATTGCGATAGTCAGGGCGGAACTAGTCCAGGCAGCGCGTGACTTTGATGGCTCGTTGGCTAATGGGGGAGACACGCAGGCCGCTTTGTTCATTGGGCGGTGCCAATATTTTGTTGGGGACTGGCTACGCTGTCTGAAGGCGTATCGGCGGTATTCCGGTGTTCTGGACAAAACAGATACTGCGTTTTTGACGCAGGCAAAACACAATATTGCCGCAGGTCTTCTGCATGGCAATGCTTTTCACACCACAGTTGCGAATTATATTCAAATTGGGCGAGGCGAAAAGTTCGAGCCTTTTGTTTTTAAGCATTTCGCGGTCGCCGAAGAACTTCTGGCTAATGCCGAAAAACTTAGTAGTAACGATGAGGAACCTCTCGCTATTCAGAAATGGGCAGAGGCAATAAGCGAGTACGAAATCGCGCTTGTTGGTTTTGATGGCGATAATCCTGTGGTGCTGATTAGGCTGGCATTGCTGCTCTATGAGCATGGTGGGCGAGAAGGCAAATCACATGCGGAAGGACTTATAACGCGTGCTGTGGAGTCGCCTATTGCGATGAGGCGCTATTATGGTATAGGAGCATGGGCGATGAGGCGTATTGGTCGTAAAGCGCTTGCAGACGAATACTCCCTCAAATCTAAAACGTCCCCAAACCAAATACCCCTTCGAATGCCTGCTAATCCTCCTCATCCCCAACCCTGAGGTTGGGCATGTCTTTTATCATCTCGTATATGTTTTTGGGGATGTCTGTTATTCTGTCAAGGAACGAAGACGCGCCAAAGACTGGCTCATCCAGCGTGCCGGTGATTCGCGCGGCGTAGATGCTTTTGCCAAACAGGTTAAAGAATGGCCTAATGACAGGTAATTGCATTATCGTTTCGCTGAAGATATCGATGTCGAGGTTGCCGTCGAAGTTCGCAGTACCTCGCCCGACGATGGTGAGCGAGTCGCTCTTGAGCAGTATCTTTTCGAAATTGATATTTGGACTGTTGATTTTGAAATCAATCCTACCCCTATTGATGATCCCGTTTTCGGACAGCGCTCCCTTTATGTAGGCCTTGAGCCTGGCAATTAGCGGCAGTGTGCCCAGATTGGCCTTGGTGAAGCGCAGCCAACCTTCGCCCTTCAGTGTCGCGATGTCGCCGTCCTGATAGTTGAATGATAAGTCGAGGCGCACCAGACCTGTCGGCAGGTCTTTTGCTGGCGTGGGCTTGGCATCTGGTTTGTCTTTGTTGCGTTCCTTCTCAAGGTCGGCGAGGATTGCGTTGAGGTTCGCGCCGAAAATTTTGATGTTGCCCTTGTATTCGGTGTTGTTGCCGAGTGGTACGTTGAACCAGCCGGTGAAGCTCGATTTCTTCTTGTCCGAACCGTAAAATGTTCCGGCAAAGGCGATCTCGTGGCTATTGGTTGTCTTGTCATCTTTGGTCTTGGGCGGGCATATTTCCATATT
>CAYSUZ010000460.1:0-1674 GCA_964434335.1 uncultured Planctomycetota bacterium
GGGCGTGCCTTGTCTGCCGAGGCGGTCATAATTATGTTGTCGGGCATTGCGGGGCGCATCGCCGGGTCGCCAACAAGGTTGTAAAGGTATTGGTGGTCTCGCCTTAATCGTTTGCTCTTGTTGCTGTTCACGCCAAGCCACTCTTCAGCTTTCACATCCAGCCCTGCCCGCAAAATATTAAATCCCCCCCCGCTTCCCAACAAACTTGACTTTTCGGTTATGCTTTCTCGTTTGAGCGCGAGCAAAACATCGCCGATCGGTTGTCGCGTTGGGACGCTAAGCGCGTTGGATTTCCCGTTCCTGCCGAAAAACGCTGGCAGCATCTCTATGCCCAGAACTCCGTTGGCGTAGGGATGGGTCTCGCTTGATCCCGCGATGACCGCCACGGGGCCGCCCTCGGATTTGACGAGCATCTCGGCGAGGCAGTCGTTTTGGTTGAGGTCGTAGGCACCGGAACTGCATGTTATGAGAAACATGATAGTCCTGCGGTCTGCGCTGGAGAGTTTTTTCGTGTCGGCGTTTTCGAAGATCGGATACACCTTGTTTGCGGAACGAATTCGGTCCAGCCTGTCGACTGCGCCGTGGCCGATATAGGCGGTATAGAGCGCCCCTTCATTAATTTTGTCAATTATATGCTTGCGAAACTGCTCGGCGGGATAGTAATAGTCGAGGTTTTTGCCCGCGTAGGAAATCTCCAGATCGAACCGCCTCGGCAGCAAGTTGCCGAATATCATATTGAACATTTTTTCCAGTAGCGAATCGAGTTGCGGCCCGTAGCCCGCTGTCCCCGCGAAAATCTGCATCTTTCGCTGCCACGCGCCTGCCTGCGCGGTGGTTTCGTACTCGACTATCTTCTCGACCATTGTTTTGAGTTCGAGCGAGTTATCCGCGGGCAGCCGCCCTACCGCGATTTTCGGCGCGCCTCGTCTGTCGGGGAAGCCGTAGCGATTATCGGTACCTATCAGCCCGCTGCGATAGCTGCGATACATCGAGCAGGGTATTGTGTGGCCGGGATTTGCGAAATCTTTGTCGCGGCTTGCGTCCGCCGCCAGCAAAACGTAGCGCGGAGGGCGTTTCCAGTTTTTTTGCGTGTGAGCGATAAAGTCGCGTATCGGTTTTGGGCCGAAAAGCCCGTATCCAAACTGGTCGTAGATGTCTTCGGCGGCGAGAGTCATGACTTTTAACGGCTTGCCGTTGCTCATCTGCTTCTTGCGCAGTTCGGCGAGTGGTTTGACTGCGTGCATGAAGTTGCGCGGGACGATTATGAGGTAATCGGCTTCGTTTTTTGTCGCGCGTAGATTTGGCCGGCGCAAAAACACTTCGTGGCTGGTCTCGATTTCGTAAGACTCGACCGAGGCTCCCAGAAACGCGTCGCTCTGTGTCGCCGCGAAAACGCTCGCGTCGGTGGGGTTGAAAAAGAGCACGTAGTTGCTATCGTTTGGCTTAACGATGATGTTTTCAATGATTTTTCCCACTCGCGGCGCGAAAACGCGTATGTTTTGTGACGAAAATCCCTGAACCTGCATCGCGTCGGCTTTGTCTTCGGTTTTTTCGAGTACGGCTTGCCCGTTGAGCGCTTTGGGAGAATCCAGAATTTCCAAAAACCCATCTTCGATGCCGATGGTGGCGGAGACGAAGGCATCTCTGTCTTTTTGGAGTATCTTGGTGATATTT
>CAYSUZ010000461.1:0-1673 GCA_964434335.1 uncultured Planctomycetota bacterium
CAAATCCTTTATAAAATCAGCGAAATCTGCAATCTTCACATCGCTCCCTTCCTAAAATCAATGCCATCTTTTTAAGTCAATCGCTAAGAACACAGCCGATAATTCACGCCTCCATAATAACAATCCAACCCGGCAATGCAATTATTTTTACGCGGAGGCAAAATTTCGACAACTATTTTTTCCTAAAGCGATAACGTCCCAAAATGCGATGATACTTTCCGGCGCAAAGCAACACTTTCCTTGACAAATAACCGAGAAACAGATAAACAATCCGCGACCAGCGGATTTTTCACAATAAAAAGGAACGAATTATGCCAAAGTATCTCGTTATAGTTGAGTCACCCGCAAAATCGAAGACGATCAACCGCTACCTCGGCAGCGACTACGTCGTAAGCGCCTCGATGGGGCACGTACGCGACCTGCCAGCGCGGAAATTCGCAATCGACATCGACAACGACTTCGCGCCCGAATACGTTACGATTCGCGGCAAGGGCAAGGTGATAACCGAGCTGCGCAAATTCGCCAAACCCGCCGAAATCGTCTACCTCGCTACTGACTATGACCGCGAAGGCGAGGCAATCGCTTGGCACCTGTGCGAAGCGCTAAAACTTTCCCAGGACAAGGTCCGCCGCGTTACATTTAACGAAATCACAAAAACGGCCATCGAAAAAGCCTTCGCCGATCCGCACTCAATCGACATCAACAAATTTAACGCTCAGCAGGCTCGCCGCATCCTCGACCGCATCGTCGGCTACAAGCTCAGCCCGCTTCTGCGCAAAAAAGTCGCCAAAGGCCTGAGCGCCGGGCGCGTTCAGTCGGTCGCGGTGATGGTGGTCGTCGAACGCGAAAAAGAAATTCGCGCCTTCGAAAAAGAGGAATACTGGAAACTCGCCGCCAAAATAGTACAAACTCCCGACGCCGACGCGGAGAAGGATGGCTTCGAGGCAGAGTTGAAAAAAATCGACGGCGAAGACTTCGTCCTCTCCGACGAGAAATCTACAAACACGGCGCTGGCCGAGATCCAAAAAGAAAAATTTATCGTCTCAAAAGTCGAACGCAAGCAGCGCAGCGAAAAACCTCGCCCGCCGTTTATCACCAGCACCCTGCAGCAGCAGGCCAGCACCCGGCTGGGCTTCAGCGCGAAAAAGACGATGTTCCTCGCACAAAAACTATACGAGGGCGTTAATCTGGGCATCGAGGGCCAGGTCGCACTGATTACCTACATGCGTACCGACTCGGTGCATCTCGCAGCGGGAGCCGTCGCGGAAGCACGCGATCTTATCGAAAAAAACTTCGGCAAAGAATATATGCCGGAGAAACCAATTTTATACAAATCGAAAAAAGACGCACAGGAGGCCCACGAAGCGATCAGGCCGACCGAACCGCACAGACACCCCGACGTAGTTTCGGTGCATCTGGACAAAGACATGGGCCGCCTATACGAACTTATCTGGCGGCGCTTCATGGCCTGCCAGATGAACCCGGCGATCTTCGACGTAACCGCCGTCGATATCAACGCAGGCAAATACACCTTCCGTGCCAACGGTCGAGTGATGAAATTCGAAGGCCACCTTGCGATCATGGGCACAGCAGGGCGCGCAGAGCAGCAAATCCTGCCCGCAATCGCCGAAGACAGCGAAGTGTTCCCCAAAGAGATCATCCCCTCGCAGCAC
>CAYSUZ010000462.1:0-1670 GCA_964434335.1 uncultured Planctomycetota bacterium
GGTCGGAGGTGTTGTATTTTCTTTTCGCGTTAGCACAAGATGCAACACATCAAGCCCGTCTATCTTCTCTAATTTGCCGCCCGTCGGTTTGATGAAATCGACGTCAAACTCATCAGCGAGTTCGTACATCCGTTGCGAAACGAGCATCCAGTAGAGTTCGAGCACAGCGGGCATCGATTTCTTTTTGTTGGATTGTATGCGTTTGAGCATATCGAATATCGTGACCTTTTTGTCTTTGGGATAATATATCCACGCTTTTTCGCCGTTGCTGCCGAGATCCGCCTCGCCGGTGTTCATCTTGAAGAAATTTGGCTCCATGAAAAACAGTGTGCCCTTCATTATCTTCGGCTCGTCCTTGATCGGGTTGATGGATTCGCTGATCATATCCGCTTTTACGCCAGCGATATATTCGCGTGTTTGATGCATGCGGCCCAGTATTTCTGCTTTGCTGAGATTGTTAAGCACATTATCATTCACCTTGACATCGCCGGTGGGCACAAAGCGGAATTTGTCGTCCGAGAGGCCTTGCTCGCCCGTGAAATCAAGGTTGTAATCGGTGAAAAGGAAAATCGACTCTTTCTCGAATATCGGGTTGTCCTCGCTGCTTGTCGACTTCTTGTTCATATAAAGTTTCGCCATTCTGATAACGGGCACTTTCCTATTTTTGGTCTTTACGTAATTGATCACGAGTTCAATGCGGTCATAGCTGTGTTCCTTCGTTTTGTCGCGATAGGTTAGCAGCAGGATTTCACTGTGATCGGGATTCTTATGCGGCATCTGCTCCTCGGTGTACCCCAGACTTTTAAGCGTATCGCATATTTTGCGCTCGCGTGTATCGAGAAGTTCGATATTAAATATGCGCTTCAGTACGTCAGGCTGTGCACCCTGGAGTAGCATAAGTATCTCGTACATCGTTTCATTGCCCATTTGCCAACGGTCCGCTCGCACGTCTGAGTCGGACTTAACCACTAGCCAAAAAGTGTGCATATAGGCGTAGATGCGTGTTTCTTCGGAAGTGCCTTTGAGTATTGCGTAAAACTTGTTGCCGGGTTTATAGCCGTATTCGCCTGCTGATTTGTCACCGAATTCTATTTTGTCTGTGTTGGTTTCGACTATTGTGTGGCGGGTAGGATTGTATCCCACCATCTCGATTTTGGCCGTGAGCGAATAAAGACTCTTCTGATTGCGATGGATTTGGTTGAGCAGAATATCGACCTTGCTCAGCTCGCCGGGTTGTGGGTTGTCGGGTTTTTTGTCAGGCTTCGTAAACGGCGCGGGCTTGTCGTCAGGTTTTTTTTCTGGCTTGGTGTCATCCACGGGTTTGGATGGCGGGGTTGGGGAATTATTTTCTGGCAGGGCGGTTTCTCTATTGTCCTGCTCGTTTTGGTCGGCATTTTTTTGCAGGCTGAAATACACCGCCGCACTGCCTGCGAGTAAAATTACGACTGCCAACACCGCTATTATTACGTTTGATTTCATTGTATCTCCCCGTCATTGAGAGTTGATGGTTGTTGTGTACGCTTGCCCTTTATACGTATAATCATAACAGGAATTAAGGCGATTATCACGCAAAACAGCAAAGTCTGCCACCAGTTCGGATTAAACGACCTAGCCAGATACGCCATCAAAAGGTAGCGCGGCAGACGACCTATAAAACACGCCAACGCCAA
>CAYSUZ010000463.1:0-1632 GCA_964434335.1 uncultured Planctomycetota bacterium
GGTTTTTGTGGTCTTAAACGAAAAAGAAACATACGCTGAAATCGACAAGACCCTCTATTTTAGACAGATTTCAATAAGCGGAGCAACCCTCGACAATATCCAGCACTGGCCCGGTCGATCTCGCAGATCACCAACGGAATTGCAGCCAGAATGCTGGATGATGCGCTGTCTGGCCACAGAAATTGAAGCATTCGCCGCCACGCTTGCGCCAGGCTCTCGCGTACTCGACTATGGCGGTGGAAATGCTGATTATTTTCCGTTCTTCGCAAAAAACAAAACAGATTATCAAAACGCCGAAATTTACCGCGGCCAACTTGTTGACATACTTTGCGAACAAGACAAACCATTCCCAATTGAAGACTGCACATACCACGCGGCGATCTGTATACACGTTATAGAACATACTCCCGAACCTTGGCGAATCGCCGCAGAATTGCACCGGATTCTAAAACCCGGCGGCAAGCTCTTGATGGGGATTCCGTTTGCGTGGGAGCACCACCACGAACCAAACGACTATTGGCGATTTGGCAAAAACGGTATCGAGATGTTATTGAAAGATTTTGCATCGATAGACATCAAGACCGATGGCAACAGCGAACAAGCTCTTCTAATGCTAAAAAACACGCACTATTACAACACAAAGAAAAGTGGGTTTATGCGTGATTTTCTTATACGTCGAGGGAATCGAAAATACCTCAAAGCCGCCAAATGTACGGATGAATCATTTTCCTGCAACTACATCATAACGGCGACAAAATAGCATGAAAAAAAACATAGTAAAAACTTTTGCAGGCAAAATCCTGACGAAATTGCGAGGCGCAACCACCGATCCCGACACTGAGATACAGCCTCAGGAGCGGCAGACAGGCTGCCTTCTTGCAACGCTTGGGATCACCTTCCGCTGCATGTGCAAGTGCGCCCATTGCGGCAGTGCCGCCTATCGCGCCAACGCGCAGGACGAACTTTCGCTCGACGAGATCAAGCGAATAATCACAGAACTCCGACAAAACGGCGCCAACAGCATCAACTTTTTTGGCGGCGAGCCACTCATCCGCAAAGACCTTTTCGAGATGATTCGCCATACCAAGAGTTTCGGGATGGGGGCCGCCATCGACACCAACGGCTATCTGCTTGACCGCGAAATGGCCTTCAAACTTGCCCAGGCCGGTATGGACATGGTTCACGTCAGCATCGACAGCACCGATCCTGAAAAACACGATGCGATGCGCGGCGTGCCGGGAATATTCGACCGCGCAGTCAAAGCGATAGGATTTTGCCATGAAGCCGGAATGACCGTACGCATCGGCGCCTACGTTGATCGCGATCGCATGGAAAGCGGCGAGTTTGCCCGCTTGATAGAGCTTGGCAGAGAGCTGAATGCGCCACTGCGAATCCTCACGCCAGTCCTGACAGGACGCTGGCAGGACGCCGATGACATGAAACTTACGGCGGAGGAAAAACAAAAATTCCGTTCGATGCTCGAGCCGGGTATGGCATACTGGGAGCAGGAATCCTGCAACTCAGTCGACAGTGATTTTATTTGCGCGTGCAGGGTCAAGGAATACATCTATGTTACCGCCTACGGCGAAGTCGCTCCGTGCGTTTATATTCCCGTTACATTCGGCAACGTGC
>CAYSUZ010000464.1:0-1623 GCA_964434335.1 uncultured Planctomycetota bacterium
AGAAGGTGATCTTAGTCCGCACGACCGGCGCACAATACGCGGAGACCTTAACACTGAGTTCGCCGCGCCATTTGGTTTGTCGATATTCAACATTCGACCATACGTCGGTTTTCGCGGCACGATGTACGGCAGCAACGAAGACCAGGGAAGCAAGCAGCGCTTCGTCGGTTATGCCGGTGTGAAGGCTACGACCAATTTTGTAAGAGTTTATTACGACAATGAAGGCAAAGCCCGCTGGCGCCACATCATCAAACCTCGCGTCGATATTTACAGCGCGTACACCACTTCGATACAGCCCGAAAATCTTATTCAATACGATTCAGTCGATATGGTCGATGAGTTGACCGTTGCCAGTATCGGGTTGCGGCAAATTTTTCAGACAAAACGCGGGCCAGCGGGAAACCGTTATTCGTTTGATACGTTAGTAGTAGATATGGAACTCAATCTCTACTCGGGCGACGACCCGATGGGTTATTATAACGATCCGAGAACCGGCAGCCGCATCTATACCGGCAGTAGTTACGCCAGAGAGATTTGCGACAATTTCAAGGCCGAAGCAGTCTGGCGTCTTAGCGAGCGGCTCGATATTTACGGCAACTTTACCTACAACTTCGACAACAAGCGTTTCGATCTCTACGATGTCGGCGTAAAGTGGGCACCCAACAACGACGTGTTCGTACGGCTTCGCAATCATTACTATCGCAACGATGGTAGTTCGACCTTTTCGGCTTTTAGCAATATGTTCGAATACAACAACTCGCTTGAGACGGTGGACTCGCCATACGGCCTGAGCGCGATAGAAGACGAACGCAACATAATCGAACTTGATATTGGCTATCAGGCCAACGAAAAGTGGGCGTTTGGACTCTTTATGCAGTACGACTTCAAAGCAAGCGAGATGCAGGAAACCAGTTTTGTAATTCGCAGGTATTTCCATGTATGGGTGCTTGATATAATCTTCGAGCGCGACGGCGGCGATGACAACACCAGCATTAAGATTGCAATCTCGCCGCGATCTTCGACGTCGAATTTTACAAAGAGGCTGGCAGATACCGACACTCAGGGCATGCCAGAAAAAGCTGACCGAGAATAACTCGGAACAAATATTGCGACAATTGTGACGGATAAATTTTTGGTTAATATTGGTTTTCGGGGGGAGCGATCCCTCCTTTTCTACTAATGCGAGGCGGCTATGAATATATGTATGGTTGGAACAGGGTATGTCGGCCTGGTAACCGGTACCATCTTTGCCCATAAGGGACACAACGTCATCTGTGTTGACAACGAAGAAGATAAAATCAGGACACTTAACGAAGGCAAGCTTCCTATTTATGAGCCTGGCCTGCAAGAGATCGTAGATGCAAACGTCAAGGCCAAGCGCCTTGCGTTTTCGACTGATATCGAAGAAGGACTTAACTTTGCCGATGTAGTTTTCATTGCAGTTGGTACTCCCCCGCGCGATGACGGTCGCGCCGACCTCTCTTACATTGAACAGGTTGCTCGCCAGATCGCACGTCACATGAAGAGCTACAAGGTCATCGTCGAGAAAAGCACCGTTCCGGTTCAGACCGGCGAAAAGGTCAAAAGCACTATCGAACGCAATATTCGCTCCAAGGTTGAATT
>CAYSUZ010000465.1:0-1619 GCA_964434335.1 uncultured Planctomycetota bacterium
GGTATCAAGGCACTGCCGACGCTGTTTATCAAAATTTTTATTCGATGCAGCGCGAGAATCGACCATATACACTCATACTGGCTGGCGACCATATTTACAAGATGGACTATCAAAAGATGTTCAAGTTCCATCTCGACAACAATGCCGATATAACAGTCGCCGCACTAGAGCAGCCTATCGAACACAGCAAGGAATTCGGCGTAATCGAAGTCGACGAATCAAACCGCATCACCGGTTTCCAGGAAAAGGCTCCCAATCCTAAACCCATACCCGGCAACCCCGATATGTGCCTGGCATCGATGGGGATTTATATCTTCTCATCGAACGTAATGTACGATGTGCTCGAGGAAGATGCCAAAGACCCTAACTCCGACCACGACTTCGGCAAAAGCATAATCCCGAAAATCATCAAATCCCATCGCGGGTTCTGCTATCCGTTCAAAGATGAAAATGATAATAACGAAAAGTCGAAATACTGGCGCGATGTCGGTACGATCGACTCATACTGGGAAGCCAACATGGACTTGGTAAACGTCTCGCCACTCTTCAACCTCTACGACGAGGAATGGCCCATCCGCACGATGCAGGTCCAGGCCCCGCCGCCGAAATTTGTTTTCGCCCAAACCCGCAAAGAAGGCGGGCGTCGCGGTATCGCCCTGGACTCCATTGTATCGGCGGGCGGTGTCATTAGCGGCGGCAAGGTCGACGGTTCGATACTTTCGCCCAACGTCAGAGTCAACTCTTACTCCAGCGTCGTTGAATCGGTTCTATTCAATAATGTCAATATCGGTCGCCACTGCCGCATCCGACGCGCGATTATCGACAAGGGTGTCGAAATCCCCGAAGGCACGACAATCGGCTACGACCACGAGGAAGACAAAAAACGATTTTTCGTCAGTGATGGCGGCATCGTCGTCATCGCCAAAGGCGAAACAATTGCCCCGCCGCGCAAGACCTTCGGCGTCGGCACTCCTATGGACATCCCCAGCGACGACAAGCGGCCATCAAAAAGCACCACATAACAGCAACCGTATACTCACAAAAAAACGCCTGACTTTTCAGCCAGGCGTTTTTGTTTTGCTTGTAGTTATACCTGAAACTTCCCGTCCTTCTGGAATACCGCGCCATCAACGCACATCTCGCCACCTTTGCGCAAGTCACAGATCATATCCCAGTGCAGCGCCGAAACGTTCTTGCCACCGGTCTCCGGGTACGCATTGCCCAGCGCCAAATGAATCGTGCCGCCGATTTTCTCGTCGTATAAAATCGTCTTAATGAAACGATCAATGCCATAGTTCGTGCCAATGCCTATCTCCCCGAGCTTGTTCGAGCCAGAATCGAGGGCAAGCATCTTCTTGAGGTATTCCTCGTTTTTCGTCGCGCTAGCCTCGACCACAACGCCCTTCTTAAACACCAGCTTGATGCCTTCGATCTCGCGGCCACCAGTTACCACCGGGAAAGAAAAGGTAACCACGCCCTCAGCGGAATCTTCAATCGGTGTGGTGAATATCTCGCCGCTGGGCATGTTGTGCTTGCCGTTGCTATTGATCCAGATTCGGTCGTCTACGCGGAATTTCAGATCCGTGCCTTCGGCCTTCAGATGAATCTCTTTGCCATTT
>CAYSUZ010000466.1:0-1596 GCA_964434335.1 uncultured Planctomycetota bacterium
GTTTTATTGAAGCAGTTCGCGGGGGAGGGAAATCTCGCCGAGGTGGAGGACGCCGATGAATTTTTTTGCGGCGGGATTCTCGAAGCCGACCTTCGGCAGCCCCAGCGTAATCGTGTGCGTTGCGACGACCGCGCAGCCCAGCGGCGTGCCCGCGTCGCAGTCCAGTCCCGAAGGTGCATCCACGGCGACGACGAATTTTTCCCCAACGTTTATCATTTCTATCACCGCGTCGAACGGTGCGCGAACCGCGCCCTTTAGCCCCGTGCCCAGCAGCGCATCCAGCACCATCTCCGATTTGCCGAGCGCGTCTTTCAGCGCCGCTAAATCATCGCCGACTTCCTCAATATCGATCTGCATTTTTTCGAGGATCGCGCTGTTGAGCGCAGGCTCGGTTCCGGCGGGAATTTCTGGCAGCGAGCCGAAGTACATCACGCGCGCAGGGATTTCGTGATTATACAGATGCCGCGCCACGACCATCCCATCGCCGCCGTTGTTGCCCTTGCCGCAAAGTATCAGCACAGGCGAGCGAAAGTCGTTTTGCCGATACAGCCGTTCGACGAGTTCGGTAATCGAGCGTCCCGCGTTCTCCATCAGAATCTCGCCGGGTATGCCGTAGTCCTGTATCGCCGCGCGATCTATCTCGCGCATCTGTGCGCCCGTTACGGCGCGATAATTTTTTCCGTCGATAATCATCTCTATCTCATCAGGTGAACGAAAACGCTGTCGGCGACGGGGAAGCCCTTATCGGTCAGGCGGATGTCTTCCGCCGAATCCGCAAGGAAGCCTTCATCGATCATTTTGCGCAAATCATCGTTAATCAGCGCGTCGAAATCAAATCCGGTTTGCTGGCGGAACTCCGCCTTGTCGATGCCTGCGCGGGTGCGCAGACGCAGAAAGGCCGCTTCGCGCGCGCTGTCTTCAGGTTCGAGTTTTTCGTCGATGACCGCCGCATGGCCGCGCTCGTGCATAAGTTTTACGTATTCCTCGACCGGACGCGCGTTGGTTTTGCGCACGCCGCCAGTAAAAGCAACCGCGCCAGGGCCGACGGCCAGCGTTACGTTGTTGTGCCAGTACAATAAATTGTGGCGGCACTGACGACCGGGTTTTGCGAAGTTGGAAATCTCGTAATGTTCGTATCCGTGTTCGGGCAGGAATCGCAGCGCGGCGGCGTACATCTCGGCCTCGATGTCGATGCTTAGTTTTGCAATATCGCCCGCCTCGGCCATTCGCACCAGTGGCGTGTTCTCTTCGTAGGTCAGGCAGTAGACCGATATGTGCTCGGGCGCGAGTTGCACGCACTTGTGCATATCTTCGAGCCACAAATCGACGGTCTGTTCGGGGATGGCGAAGATGAGGTCGAGCGAGATGTTGTCGAAGCCGTGTTTGCGGGCTGATTCTACGGCGAGGTAAACGTCGGCGGAGCTGTGCGTGCGGCCCAGCGTTTTTAGCGAGAAGTCGTCGAAGGACTGCGCTCCGATGCTTATGCGATTGATGCCAGCATTGCGCAGCAGCGATAATTTTTCGTCGTCGATTGTGCCAGGATTTACTTCGATGGAGAATTCGCTTGTCTGCGAGATGTCGATGCGTTTGATCGCC
>CAYSUZ010000467.1:0-1592 GCA_964434335.1 uncultured Planctomycetota bacterium
CTGTTGCGTCATATTTCTGAGAAGCAATAATTTGGGTTATGAGACTTTGCCGGTGCTGTTTTGCTTGCGAGTCGGTGCAAGTCGGTTAGAATGCAAACAATATTATCGCCTCATCTTTAAAAAACGGAATGATATTCAGATTGTCGGGAGAATGCCGCTATGCGCATTCGCATAAAAGTCCCCTTGGTCTCTTTCTTTGCCTTGTTGTTTTTTGCGGGTTGCAGTACCGAGTACTATAAGCAGAGTGCAGACAAAGAGGTCTACGGGATACTACAAGAAAAGCACGCAGAATTGTTCAATTCCGAAGCGCGTTATGATATTGAGCAGATTGCGCGCAGTCCTATGCAGAGCCTTGAGCGTGCCGATGCGCCGATGCTCGAAATTCCGCAAGGCCTTGAGCGCGACAGCGAACTGCCGCTGATTATCTCGCACACTCAGGCACTCACCATCGCAACCCTCAACAGTCGGGACTACCAAAGCCGCAAGGAAGACGTTTATCTGACCGCCTTGTCGCTGACGGAAAGCCGCCACGAATTTTCTGTGCAGTTCGATGGTTTCATCTCAAGCTACTGGAAAAAGGCAGGCGGCGGCGACGAGACATTTTCGGCCAGCGGCGGGTTCGGTGTTGTGCGTATGCTCAAAACCGGCGCGATGATCGGGCTGGATGTCAGCACCGAATTCCTGCGCTACCTTACCGGCGATCCGCGTCGCACTGCCGCGTCGATCCTTGCCGTCGAAATCATCCAACCCCTCTGGCGCGGTGCGGGCCGTAAAATTGCAACCGAAAGTTTAACGCAGGCCGAGCGCAATGTGGTTTATGCGATCCGCGAATTTGCGCGTTACAAAAAAACATTCAGCGTCGACGTTACCACGGATTATTTCCGTATTCTCCAGCAACGCGATGTTGTCCGCAACGAGCTTAATAACTACAACAATCTCAAAATTATCCGCGATCGCTCGGAGATGCTGGCCAAGGCCGGGCGATTGAAGGAGTTCGAAGTTGATCAGGCGCGCCAAAACGAACTGAGTGCGCGTGACCGATGGATAAGTGCTGTTCAGCGATATTTTAGTCTGCTCGACCAATTCAAGCTAAAACTCGGCATTCCCGTCGATGCCAATGTTGATCTTAATGATGCCGATTTGAAGGCTCTCGTGAAAGCGGGCATAAACCATCCTGCCCTGCTGCTTGACAAGGCCGTTGAACAGGCGATCGTGGGACGACTTGATCTGCGCAACACCCTGGAAAAGGTCGAAGACGCTCAACGCAAGGTTGTCGTGGCGGCCAACAGCCTCGGCCCGCAGATCGATCTGGTTTTCTCGATGAACGTGCCGACCAAACCCGAAACCCGCATGAGTGAGTTTCGTTTTGACAGGGCGGCCTGGAGCGCGGGTATTGATATTGATCTGCCGCTGGATCGGCTTTCCGAGCGCAATGATTACCGCGAAGCGCTGATAAATTTGGTGCAGGCCGAGCGCGATTTTGCCGAGGCCACCGACGATGTGAAATTTGCGGTACGCAGTGCGTGGCGAACGCTTTTGGAAAAACGAGAGAGTTACGGAATTCAGAGCAACAGCCTTGAACTCGCCAAACG
>CAYSUZ010000468.1:0-1590 GCA_964434335.1 uncultured Planctomycetota bacterium
CACAAGCAGAAGATTATTTTCGGCATCAATCTCAATGACTTCGAGATTCCTGATGGTGCGCTTTACGTTGCCCATCTGGCCTGCCATCTTCATATTCTTAAACACGCGCGCCGGACTTGCCGAACATCCAATCGAACCCGACCTGCGAACGTTTTTGGAGCCGTGCCCTGCCGGGCCGCGCGAGAAGTTATGTCGTTTAATCTGCCCCTGGAAACCCTTGCCCTTGGTGATGCCGGAAACGTCGACTCTCTTGGTCTCGTTGAATATCTCAACTCCGACCCGGTCGCCAGTTTTCAACTCGCCGGTATCTTCCAGGCGGACTTCTCTGAGAACGCGCTTCGCCTCCACACCAGCCTTCTTAAAGTGGCCGGTAAGCGGTTTGGATACGTTGCGCTTCTTGTCCCCGAAGCCTATCTGAACAGCGCAGTATTTATCCGTGTCTTGGGTTTTGACCTGCACGATCTCGCAAGGTCCAGCCTGCAACACGGTCACCGGGACAATCTTGCCGTCCTCGGCGAATATCTGCGTCATACGTATTTTTTTGCCTATGATTCTGTCAATCATTTTCGTCTGCGAACTACGCGTTGCCTAAACTCTCATCCTGCGCAACAACACTGCTGCGCCCTATCGAATGATAGCGTCGGGCCGCTAGGCCTTAATTCTGATATAAACTCCGGCGGGCATTACAAGCCTGCCAAGTTCGTCAACCGTCTTAGAAGTCGGATCGAGTATTTCAATAATGCGCTTGTGGGTTCTAATCTCAAACTGCTCGCGCGATTTTTTATCAACGTGCGGAGAGCTCAGAACCGTGTAGCGCTCGATCTTCGTAGGAAGGGGTATCGGGCCATTAACATGAGCGCCGGTACGTTTGGCAGTGGCTACGATATCGGATGCGGAATTATCCAGAATACCGTGCTCGTATGCCTCCATCCTGATACGGATCTTTTTGTTTTCGTCTACTGACATAATAATGCACTACTCTCAAGAAAACCCAAGTCGAATCTCTATCCGACAGATATGCGCGGGTGGTTGATTGAAACGGTTCCACCGTGTGGATTCGCGTCTTTGCTAATCATGCGACCAGCAAAGAACTGGCCAACTTTAAAACTATCTGTTTGCCGCATATCCACAACAACGGCCTGCCTCAACATCGAAGCGGCCAGTTTACTTTCCAGCTTCAACATTGTCAATGGCTTTTTGATTATTTTTAACGATTTTTGCACATTTTTATTTCCCGCCCTCTACCAAGAGGTTTTAGTCGAACACATACTTGTCGCGAATGCTTGCGGGCACTGGCAGGTAGCGCGCAGGCTCCATCGAAAACACCGCACGCCCCTGGCTCATCGAACGCAGCGATGTTGAGTATCCAAACATCTCAGACATCGGCGCCATAGCCTCGAGCAGGCGAACACCATCTTCAATATCCATCGAACGAATAACCACGCGGCGACTGTTAAGATCACCGATAATATTGCTAAGATATTCTTCGGGCGATTGTATTACCAGTCGCATAATCGGTTCGAGCATCACCGGCGACGCCTTGCGTGCAGCCTCTTTGAAAGCCTTGATTGTATCCTCAAATGTTTTCAA
>CAYSUZ010000469.1:0-1570 GCA_964434335.1 uncultured Planctomycetota bacterium
CGAGATGCGGCGCAACAAGATCACGGAAATAATCGCGCGCATCTTCTGGCATATAGCCAAGGTCTTTGCGCGCAATCATCAGTGTGCGAATCTTGTCGAGCGTGTCGGTGATGAAGCAATGCGTCAGCTCCGCAGCTTTCGTCGCACCTATCGCACGACTCAACCGCAATTTCACTCGCCCTGCGTGGGGCTGTTTGGCAAAAATCACTAGAGCGGTTTGCATAGATCATCCAAAAAGTTCTGTCTACCGTAAAACACAAAAAGCATGTTACCAAAAAACTGTGCTTGTGTCAAACTCGCACGAATGCGGCCTCTGGCGGCTCTAAGCATCGGCAAGGTATTCCCCGAGGGCCACACGGTCGCTGGGCGCGATATCGGTGAACGATATACCGAGGTCGTAGTTGGCTTCGGAATCTTCGGGCAGGCCCTTGACCCACACAACTTCGCCGCGGCATTCGATCATCCCGCCACGCGGCAAAGTAACTGTTAAATTAAGGCGTTTGCCGACGGCGATCTTTTCGTCAGAAAACATTCTCACCCCGCCCAGACTCACGTTCGAAACCGGAAGCGACGGCAAAAAGCGGGAGGAGTAAGAAAAGTAAATCGGTGCGTTCACGCGCGAAAAGCGCCGCCTGTCTTGTTCTTTATCCATATTCGTCATGTCATTATTCCTATAGTTTCATCGATTCTCTAAGACGTCATCGGCAATTTGCCGCAAAATCTGAACATCCCTCCGCCCCGCCGCGCTCTATATACGCGGCAGCGCGTGGCGCAGCCTCTCGAAGACAATCGCGTTGGTTCCCAGCCGCACTTCGGCTGTGTCGATAGCCCTGCACGCCTGTGATGTGCGCTCGGCGCATTCGGCGACCGCTGCGGCCACTCGCCCGTGAACAAACATCTCCAGCACCGAAGGGATAAAGCGGCTCTCGCTGATTTCGTCGTCAGGGATACACGCGGCCAGCGCCTCGGCTGCGGCTATTTTCATCTCGATGCTTATCTTCTCTACGCCTGTGTCGAGCGCGGCTCGGAAAAGCGCGGGGAATACCAGCGCGTTGTTTACTTGATTCAGAAAATCGCTGCGGCCTGTGGCGATAATCCGTGCGCCTGCCTCGCGCGCGGCTTGGGGCATAATTTCGGGCACGGGATTGGCCAGCGCAAAAATTATCGGATCGCTCTTCATGGTTTTGACCATCGCCGGCGTTACGCATTCGGGCGCAGAGACACCGATGAAAATGTCGGCATCGGCCAGCGCCTCGGCAAGACCACCCATAATGCCGCCGTGATTGGTTCGCGCCGCGATATCGTTTTTGGCATCGTTCATGCCTTGCTCGCGGCCTTCGCAAATCGCGCCGATCCGGTCGCAAACGATGACATCGATGAATCCGTATTCGAGCAGCATCTGCGCTACGGAGAGTCCCGCCGCGCCTGCGCCGTTGATGACAATTTTGCTATCGGCAGGCGTGCGGCCAACGAGTTTGAGCGCGTTAATCAAACCGGCGAGTACGACGGTAGCCGTGCCGTGCTGGTCGTCGTGGAACACACACGCGCTGACGGCTTCGCTCACGCGGCG
>CAYSUZ010000470.1:0-1565 GCA_964434335.1 uncultured Planctomycetota bacterium
CAAGGTGGTCAACGGTGTGCTCAAGGACATTGGCTGCGCAAAACAGCCGACAATCGTAGTGATGAACAAGGCCGATGTGGAGATGGAGCCGATAGAACTTCAGGCTCTGTTGCACGAATACCCCGGTTCGCAAGCGGTTTCGGCCCTAAAAGGCACGGGCATTGATGCGCTGCGACAACGCATCCGCGAAGCGATGATCGGCCATCTAAAGGAAATTAGCATACTCTGCCCGTGGAGTGATGGCAAAACGCTGGCGCTAATCCGCTCGAACAGCAGAGTGCTTCAGGAAAGCGCGGGTGATGAGTACTGCGAGATGCGTGTGCTGGTCAACGAGCCAACTCTGAACAAAATAATGCGCATCCCCGGGATAAAAATCGACATGCACGACGCGGAGTAAAACCGATGAAAGAACACAAGCCGACTAAGGAAGCTCGGGCACTGGTAAAGGTGCTGCTCAAGAGCGGCACGGTTACCAAGGAGCAGGCCTCGCAGATCGAGAAAATGCTCGTCGAGGGCCGAGAAGACGAGGCGGCGGAAATCCTTTCCCGCGCACTCGGCGGCAAATCGGTCTGAGACTTGACGCTTAGGCTTTTGGCGGTTTTGCGTCCGACGATGGGCTAGAGGGTTTTTGGGGCTTAAGCGAGAGATCTTTGGGCTTAAAGCCCGTGTGTTGATAGGTTCGCTTGTCAAGCCGAGTGCCCATGCGTTTCATCTTGGAGCGAATCCTGAAAAAGAAAAACACCACCACGCCAACAACCAGCACGCCAAAACCGATAAGATAATATGAGGCGTTACTCTCTATCTTTGGGGACTGGACACCTTCGAACGAAGAACGAACATCCCTGACCACGGTGTTAATTTTGTCTTTGGAATATCCGGCTGATTCCGGAAACGAAAACATCAACGTCGCGCCCTTGGTACCCAACGGTATAAAATAAAACACCTGCGTAATTTTTTCATTATCAGGTTTTATAGTGCCAGCAACTTCAACACGGCAAACCTTGACGCCATTGATCGTTTCAATCTGGCTGTCAATGGAACCCGTCCTGCGCATGTAGGTCATCTCGTTACTGATTTTGGTTTCTCGCGAGCGACGGAAAGCCTCGTCGACATGCGGGCCTTCGTCCTGAATAACGATCATAAATGTAGGCACGGCCCAGATATTCGCCTCAACATCAGAAGGTTCGCCAGCCGCAAACAAAATCACCCGACCATTTTCGAGGGCCTTGGGATACTCGAACTTCAAGAAATTTTGGAAATCCTTCAACTTCGAAAGCCCCGAGACATCCACTTTCTGCCAGATATGATCTCTTTCAAAGGAAAATCCGAATTCCGCGTTGTCGTATTTTTCCGTGTTCTTTTCTTCGGGTTCGTCTATTTTGAATTTGTCAGCAATCCAGCTTTCCACCTCGGCGGCATAAGTCTTTGCTTCATGAAATTTGCAGCCAAAGGTCAGCATCGCGGCTTTGTCGTTGGGCAATTCAATGTAATAGATGCGCAAGCCAATCGAATAGGTTCTCCCCGTGCGCCCAGGTTTATCGCCGAGATATTCGTCTTCCGAACCC
>CAYSUZ010000471.1:0-1555 GCA_964434335.1 uncultured Planctomycetota bacterium
CTTTACAAAGTATTCCGAAATTACCAGTGTAATAACAACCTGAGAAATATCAAAATAGCTCTGGCGCAGTATGAGACCAAGTATAAAACACTACCCGACCGTGGCGGTGACCTTTTCCTGGCCAAGCTCTATCTTACTGGCGATGTGACGGATTGGGATGTTTTTATCTGCCCTGCTGATAAGTCAGAAGATGGAGCAGGCTTCGCATTGCCCACGATTGATAGAAAGTGTCCTCCACCATCAACAAAATGGATAGAATACGAAGAATATCTGGACGACGAGTACGACGAGGAAGACGAACCGCAGAAATCGCACTATGCGCTTGACGTAGAGGCGGAATGGGTGATGAGTATAAACGAGGATAACCGCACCTTTGAGCCTGGCGAGATATCGTATGCCGCAGTCTGGAACATACATGGCAAGGAAGAAAGCGGAGATATGCCTGAGGATTGGAGCAGTAACTTTGAGATTACATCCATCTCTGGGAGCAAGAAGAAGCCTGTGGTTTGTGATGATTTCGAAAGCGAAAATGACGATGAAAATAATACCGAGACAAATGAAGAAGAACGCCCAATGGTTCACGGGGATCATGTCAACGTCCTGTATTCCAACGGGAATATTGGCTCTGTGCAGAATCTTCAGGAAATTGGCGAAGAGTCCAACCTGAAGAAAGAGGGCTTTGACGCTCTGAGAAACTAGCTCACTTTTCAATATATATCCCGGAAGCGATGCCAGAAGGCATCGCTTCCTTTTTTTGCGAATTATTTAGCGAGCGATCTCGAATCCAGAAAACACTCCCTCGTATTCGCTCCATTCTGTCCTGCATTTTAGGATGTGGCTGTCCATCTTTTCTTTTATCGCCGCAATAAAACGCTCTACCTCCTCGCGCTCACCCTCCGCTACCATCTCGACCGAGCCGTCAGTGACGTTGCACACAAAACCCGTTACCGCGAACTTATGCGAGAGGCTCTGTGTGTTGTAGCGAAAGCAAACACCTTGAACGGTTCCGTAAAAAAAGCAATGTGCCCTTCTGCGATTATTCATTTATCTCTACATGTTGGTGTTTTGAAGCAATTGCCCGCAACATATTGCGGTTTGGTGGTTGCGGCTTCTGTGTCGCATATTTATTTCATCGACAAAAAAAGCGGCTGAATTAATAAATTTATTTTGCGTGCCTGCGAAATAATGTGCTAAAATGTTTCACGTGGAACATGACGCGCGGCCCGACAGCCGCGCCTGCAATGAGGGGAATCTTGAACAAGATAATAGCAGCCGCAAATCAAAAAGGCGGAGTAGGCAAAACCACTACCGCCGTCAATCTTGCCGCGCTTATCGCGCTTTCCGGTCGGACTTGTCTTTTGGTCGACCTCGACCCACAGGCCAATGCCACCAGTAACCTCGGTGTCGACCGCGACAAGAAAAAAAACGCCGGCGCAAATTTGCTTAAGGGGCTGGGCTTGGCCGATACTGTGGTCTCGACCGCGATCGATGGCCTCGACCTCGTGCCCGGTCACGCATCGCTTGCAGCGGTCGAGCAAAATCTCGCGGCGCTGCC
>CAYSUZ010000472.1:0-1553 GCA_964434335.1 uncultured Planctomycetota bacterium
CGCATTGATAAACAGTGGCACTACGGCAGAATAATGGGAAGCGAAATTTTGGTATGGGCCGAAAACGTTGAAATAGCGCAGCACAGTCGTCTCAAGGTCATATATCTGATGGAAGACCTTGCAATAATATTCGCTGGCAAGTTTGCTAACGGCATAAGGCGACTTAGGCTCGGGCATCATAGTTTCGAGCTTAGGCAGGGTCTCGCTGTCGCCGTATATCGACGAAGAACCAGCAAAAACAACGCGCTTGACCCCCGCCTGACACGCCGCCCACAGGAGGTTCACCGTGCCATCAACCTGGACACAATTCGTCGCTATCGGATCGGCCACAGAGCGAGCAATCGAAGGCAAAGCAGCCTGGTGCAAAACATAATCCACACCATCAAGGGCTGTGCGAACAATATACTTGCTGCAAATATTGCCCTCGATAATCCGAACCTTGTCCAGAAGCCCGGCTAGATTACTCATGCTGCCAGTCGAATAGTCATCGACAATCACTACCTCGTGGCCCAAGCCTACGAGTTCGCGCACGATATTGGAGCCAATAAATCCGGCCCCTCCGGTAACGAGATATTTCGACATTAATTTCTCCCACAAATACTGTTCGACTTATTATAGCGCGAGATAACAAATTTTCACCAAGTTATCCCAAATTTCCGCATAAAACAGTCTAAAATCTTATTATTTCCGCTCAAAACCAAAGAGATCGATGGCATTCTGCGTAGTAATGCGATCAATCTCCTCCAAACTCATCCCGTGCACCTGAGCCAGCATCGCCGCTGTATAGCGCACAAACGCAGGTTCGTTGCGCTTGCCGCGATGCTGCTGGGGCGCGAGAAAAGGCGCGTCGGTCTCGACCAGCGAAATTTCAGGCCGTACGCTCAACGCGACATCGCGCAGGGATTCGGCCTTCGGGAAAGTCAACGGTCCAGCGAACGAGATATACATCCCCAGTTCCGCAAAGCGCATCGCATCAGCTTTTGAGCCGCTAAAACAATGCATCACTCCGTGAACAGGCCGTTTAAGCGCAACAAGTATTTCGTAGCAATCGTCGTAAGCCTCTCGGCAATGAACGATAAGCGGCAGGCCGGTTTCAAGTGAAAGATCGATATGGCGACGAAAAAAATCCTTCTGCACATCAGGCGGCGCGGTGTCGCGGTAATAGTCCAGTCCCGTCTCGCCAATGGCCAGCACCTTTGGCTCGCGTGCAAGGCGACAAATCTCTACCCACTCGGCATCGGAAACGCCAACCGAAGAGTTGGGATGAATCCCGACCGCGGCAAACACCGACTCATGCTCACGCGCCAACGCAACGCTCTTCGCGCTCGTAGCCGGATCGATGCCGATGGTAATCATGCGGTCGATCCCGGCATTTGCAGCCCGTTCTATTACGGCCCGAAGATCGCCTTCGTATTGGGGAAAATCCAGATGGCAGTGAGTATCTATCATGTTGTTGCTCTCGGGTTTTGCTTTTTGGCGGGCATAAAAAAACCGACCGTAAGAGTCCTAATCCCAGTTATTTTAGATGCTGTGACTCTCAGTGGGTCGGTTAT
>CAYSUZ010000473.1:0-1538 GCA_964434335.1 uncultured Planctomycetota bacterium
GCCGGAAATAATTGTCGTCGCCGCACCGGTCTCAGTATGCGCCGCAATGGATTTTGTAGGATGATAGTCAGCAGATGTGTAGTACTCGGTCGTCTTGCCGATAAGAACACCGGCAATCATACCGACAACGATACTTCCCCACACACCAAACCCAGTCGAGTTCCAGCCCAGCAATATACACGAGGCGGGAAGCGAGACAACAAATATCATAGCGCAGGCCGCGTTTACGCCTTTGCCGAGAGCGCCGAGAAGTTGCTTCTGGCTGGCGCCTTCTTTGGTCTTGACGAGATAGATACCCAAAATCGAAGCGCCGATCCCCAACGCCGCAATAACCATCGGCAGAAGGATCGAACGAAATACCATATCGGATGCCGCTTGAGATGTTCCAAGGAACGCCGCCGCGCCGAGCGCGCACGTCGCCAGAATCGAGCCGCAATAAGATTCGTAAAGGTCTGCACCCATTCCGGCCACATCGCCTACGTTGTCGCCAACGTTGTCAGCGATTGTCGCGGGGTTGCGGGGGTCGTCTTCGGGGATGCCTGCCTCGACCTTACCAACAAGGTCGGCGCCGACATCGGCAGCCTTGGTAAAGATGCCGCCGCCAACACGCGCGAAGAGCGCCTGAAGACTGGCACCTATACCGAACGAAAGCATCGTGATCGTAATATCTTTCATGCTGTTGACTTTGAGCGCGTCGCCCAAGCCAACCCAGCGTGCGCCGTTGCACAACAAGAACCACAGCGCTATATCAAGCAGGCCGAAACCAACAACAATCAGCCCCATGACCGCGCCGCTTCGGAAAGCAATCCTCAGCCCCCTGTCGAGGCTCTCGCGGCAGCCTTGCGTTGTGCGGTTGCTGGCCATCGTCGCCGTCTTCATGCCAAGGAAACCGCAAAGACCAGAGAAGAAACCTCCCGTCAAAAACGCCACCGGCACTAGCGGGGGAAGCGTTCCCATGAACCACGCAAGAACAGCAAACACAACAAACATACCCGCAAACACAAAGCCGACCACCTTGTACTGACGTTTGAGGTAGGCGAGCGCGCCTTCGGTTACGTAGCCGGCGATCTCTTTCATTCTGTCCGTGCCGCCGTCCTGCACCTTGACGTATTTGAAAAATTGCCAGGCAAAATACAGCGCAGCAACAGCACCAACTGGAGCCAAAGCCCAAATAAACCACAAATACCAGGCAGGCTCTGGCGTTTTTGCGCCACCAGCAGCAAAGGCACTAACGCTCAATGCGAGAAAAGTAAGCAGGGCAACGGAGCCTACTTTCAACGTCTTAGTTATAAACATGGTCTCCTCCGACAACGTGAAGGGTTACGATTTCCCGGCGAAACCCGCGCGGTTAATCACTAAATGGGGCGGTGTTATATCAAATAATATCGTCTTTGTCATTATAAACTTTAAACGGGGAAAAAATGTCCTTATTCTTTTTCGCCGTTTTTTTTCAGTTCGTCAACGCGCACAAAACGCAGAAGCCTCGCAAAAGCCTCTTTATATAACGGAGTGATATAAAAAGAATTGCCGTAAATCAG
>CAYSUZ010000474.1:0-1535 GCA_964434335.1 uncultured Planctomycetota bacterium
AATTGCAAACGTCACAGACAGAATTACCCAAGACCTTGATTCGCTCCTTGATTAACGGACTAAAAAATGACCGAAAAAAATAGACATAACGAAAAGACGGCGAAATGGCGCGAGAAAGTCGCGGCGAAAAAAATGCGCGACGCGAAGTTCATCACCGTCTCCGGAGCCGAAGCCGATATGCTGGCGACGCCCGAAGACATCGCCGGTTTCGACGACGAACGGGACTTGGGGCTGCCGGGTGAATATCCCTACACTCGCGGCGTGCGCGATAATATGTATCGTGGGCGGCTCTGGACGATGCGACAGTTCGCAGGCTTCGGCACGGCCCACGACACCAACAAGCGCTACAAATTCCTGCTCGAAAAAGGCCAGACCGGACTCTCGGTCGCGTTCGACATGCCCACAATCATGGGCTACGATTCCGATCACGCGCGCTCTCTGGGCGAGGTCGGCAAATGCGGCGTGGCGATCGCGTGTCTGGAAAACATGAAGACACTTTTCGACGGGATACCACTGGACAAGGTTAGCACGTCGATGACAATCAACGCGCCAGCGTCGCTGCTGTTCGCGTTTTATATCGCAGTGGGCGAGAGCCAGGGCGTGCCGAGCGAGAAACTCACCGGCACGATCCAGAACGATATCCTCAAGGAATACATGGCGCAGAAGTCGTTTATTTTTCCGCCGACGCCGTCCATGCGAATCATCACCGACATCATGAATTTCGCCCAGGATCATGTGCCAAAATGGAACACGATTTCGATAAGCGGCTATCACATCCGCGAAGCAGGCAGCACGGCGGTGCAGGAGTTGGCGTTTACGCTGGCAGACGGATTCGCCTACGTAGAGGCAGGCATCGCGGCGGGGATGAACGTGGATGATTTCGCGCCGAGGTTGAGCTTTTTCTTCAATGCTCATATGGACTTCTTCGAGGAGATCGCCAAATACCGCGCGGCACGGCGGATATGGGCAAGACACATGAAGGAAAAATACGGTGCCAAAGATCCGCGCTCGCTGTTGCTGCGATTTCACACGCAGACTGCGGGCTGCTCGCTAACAGCACAGCAACCGGAAAACAACATCGTGCGCACAGCTTTCCAGGCAATGAGCGCGGTGCTGGGTGGGACGCAGAGTTTGCACACGAATTCTATGGACGAAACGATGGCTCTGCCGACAGAAAAATCGGTCAAGATCGCGCTGCGCACGCAACAACTCATCGCACATGAGACGGGCGTGGCCAACACAATCGATCCGCTGGCAGGCTCGTACTTCATCGAGTCGCTTACGAACCAAATGGAGCAACAGGCCGAGGCGTATTTCGAAAAAATAGAGAAACTCGGCGGCGTAGTCTCCGCGCTTGAAAAAGGCTTCTTCCAGCGCGAGATCGGCGACGCGGCCTATCGTTATCAACGCCAGGTCGACAAAAACGAACGCGTCGTCGTGGGCATCAATGAGTTCGTAGACGCGAACGAGAAGATTGACATCGATCTGCTCAAAATCGACCCCGCGGTCGAGGCGGAGCAAATCAAAACACTCAA
>CAYSUZ010000475.1:0-1532 GCA_964434335.1 uncultured Planctomycetota bacterium
CGGTTTCTGCTAACGGCACGGTCGATCCCGACGACGTGAGCCGCGCAATTGACACGGATACCGCGATCGTGAGCATCATGCATGTCAACAACGAAGTCGGCGCGATCCAGCCTATACGCGAGATTGCGCAGATATGCGCGGATAAAAACGTGACCTTCCACACCGACGCAGTTCAAAGCGTTGGCCGGATTGCGGTGGACTTCGCTGAACTCGGCGCGGACATCGCCTCGGTTGCGGCGCACAAATTCAACGGCCCAAAAGGTATCGGCTGTCTCTACGTCAAGGCCGGCACGCGCATCAAGCCCTTCGTTACGGGTGGAGGTCAGGAAGAGGGTCGCCGCGCCGGAACTCATAACTCACCGGGCATCATCGGCATGGCGCGGGCACTGGAACTCGCCGTAGACGAACTCGACGCAACGATGAAAAATGTCGGCGAGATGCGCGACCGCTTCGAGGCAAAGATTCTCGCCACAGTGCCTGACTGCGTAGTAAACGCCGTCAGCGCACAGCGCGTACCCAACACCAGCAACCTTGCTTTCAAGGGCATCGAAAGCGAGGCGTTGTTGATAAAACTCGACCTCGCGGGAATCGCCGCATCTGCGGGATCGGCCTGCTCCACCGGCTCGGCTTCGGCGTCGCACGTCCTGATGGCAATGGGCATGACACACCGCGAAGCCGCATCGAGCATCCGTTTTTCATTTGGCAAGTTCAACACCGAAGCCGAAGTGGACTACGCGCTCGAAATTATCCCCGAAGCCGTAGCACAGCTGCGAAAAATTTCGATCAACGCCTAATCACAAAATAGAAAAAGCGACCCGTAACAAGGTCGCTTTTTTTTTGTGGAATCAATATGGGATTATTTTTTCGCGCGGCACAACGCTATGCCCGCGATCTTGTCGCAAAGCACCGGAAACGCGGTGCCCGCAGTGGCCGCTGCCATCGGTAACAGACTGCGCTCGGTGAAACCAGGAATGGTGTTGGCTTCGATGAAATACGCCCTGCCGCTATCGTCGAGCAAAAAATCTACGCGCGCAAAATCGCGGCAACCCAGCGCTCGGAAGGCCGCCAGCACTACGAGTTGCGGTAGGGACGGCCAGAGCCCCAGGTACACGACCCAGGGGAGCATCACGGCAGCCGCAATCGAGTGATTCAGGGCGACCAACCAGGAAGCGTTTTCTGTGTTGAGCTTCCCCATGAAGACCACGACCCCGCCGTAGGTAATGCCGGAAACCACGCCGCAGGCTATGCCCGCGAGATTCTGTCCCGGATGCGCGACAATCTCGCAGGCGAGGATGGTCCCCACGCCGGCGATTCCGAAACCAAGGGGAATGAGATCGCGCCGCACCACAGGTTCGCAAAAGACAACGACCGAGAACAGAAACACCCACCATGGCGCCGCCGCCTGGAGCCAGATCGCGTTGGCCGGCGTCGTGAGGATGATCGCGCTCAAATAGGTCACGTTCATCAACGTGAAGCACAGGCCTAGCGGTACGAGCATGGGGCGAAACCGAGGCCGACGGACGGTAGGGAGC